>JAWOIM010000451.1:0-3127 GCA_046484685.1 Chloroflexota bacterium
TCGCCAGTTGCTCAAAGTCCAGGTCTTCCCAGGTTGATTTGTCCTCGTTGATAGTGGCGATGTCAAAGGTGGGCAGCAGGTGGAGGTGGGTCAGCCCGGCCTCGGCCAGCCGGCGCAGATGCTGCATCCCATCGCTCTGGGCGTGGGTAAAGGCCATGTAGGTGCCCCGATCTGCTTCGGGGACCGTCAGGTCAAAGATGCTAAAGTCGCGCACGTGCAGCTCGTAGATGGAGATGTCGGTGGGCGCGGCCAGGGCCGGTTTGACCAGGCCGTCCCAGCTAGCGGGGGTCAGAGCCGGGTCACGCAGGTCAACGATCTGGCTGCGCAGGCTGTTCGTACTCAGGCTGATGGCGTAAGGATCAGTCACCAGATTGATTTCGATCTGGCCGGTTTGGGGCACGTAGACTTCCACTTCGTAGAGGTAGTAGTGGCCGGTCCAGTCGGCGTCGCCTTCGACAAACCAGGTGCCGCTGGCCGGATCGGGCCGCATGGCCTGGACGCGCCCAGTCGTGGCCGGATCGCCGTCGGCAAAGCGGTGCAGGCGCACGCTGCGGGCGGTCGGTGCCCAGATGCGTAGGCTGGGCACATCCCCCTCGTAGGTGATGCCGAGCGGGCCGTCGTAGGGGTAGACCTCATCCAACACGCCGGGGATTTGCAGGGAGGTGGCGTCGAGTAAACGGCCGTTTTCCCCATAGGCCGCCACTGCTACCTGCCCTTTCAAGGCAATGCGGACCTGACGCAAATCATCGGGGCCAATGTCCAGCGCGTCCAGCGGGCTGAGGTGGGGGAATTTCTGGCGCACGGCCTGGCTGAGGCCGTCGGGATTGGGAGTCAGTTCGATTTCGCTGCCGCCCAGCCCGTCGGGGTCGATGCGCAGCCCGGCCTCGGCGTCATAATGGAGGACGAAGCGGGTGGCGTCGGCCGGCACTTCCCAGGCGATGGTGGTCTGGCTGACCCAATGGGCGCGGGCCAGGCTCAGGTCGCCGGGCGGTGGGCCTTCGGTATTGAGGGTCAAGGTTTCACTCTCCGGGTTGTATTCAAAAAATATCTGGTCGACACCGGCAGGCACGGTAAAGGCCACCGGCTCGCCGGCTAACTGGTCAGGGTCTTCGTTGAGGGCGACAACGGCCGTGTACTCCCCGGCCGCAAGGCCATAGGCCGTCGTTTTATAGAGGCCGGCACCGGTCGGGTCTTGCAGCCAGGTCAGCAGGCAGGTGGGGTCATTATCTTCTTCACAACCCAGCGCCGTCTGGAAGTCGCCGATCACGGTGGCGATGGCATAATTGACACTGTCGGCCACCCAGTTGGTGCGATGATCGTAGTAAAAGGTAACGGTTTGGTCAGCCTCTACTTCCAGGGATATGTTGGCACCCCCAGACTCGGCGTTGAAGCCATAATTTTCGTCCCAGCTTTGGTTGATAGCCACCTTATATTCGTAGCTGCCGGCCGGCAGGTCAAAGCTGTTGCTCCAGATACCCGACAGATCATCCAGCACCAGGAAGGTCTCGGCACAATCCGGCTGCCAGTCGCCGGGGCAGCCCAACTGGCTCTGGATGGTGCCGGGGATGGTCACGAAGTCGGGCTGGCGCACCATTGGCGGCCCACTGGCACCGGCAGCGGTGGGCGTTTGCAGGCGCAGCGGCGTTTCGGCCGGGGCATCGGCAGTGGTAATCACCATCTCTTTGCTGTCGGAATCCCAGGAAAAGGTGACCTGGGCATTTTCGGGCACACTAAAAGAGATGTTGGGGCCGTCGGCCATCCCATCTGCGCCGTAGTTGACCGCCCAGCTTTCACCAACGGCCACTTTGGTCTGGTACTCCCCGGCCGGAATGAGCGCCGTGGTAAAGGTATAGACGCCGGCGCCGTCAGGGTTGCTCAGCAGGGAGCGCAGGCAGTCGGGCTGCCAGTCGCCTGTGCAGCCGATCGCTTCCTGAAAGTCGCCGGACACGTTGGCAATCAGGCTGTTGATGCTGTCGCTGACCCAATAGCTCTTGTGATCATAGAAGAAAGTAACAGGGCCGTCTTCTTCTACCACGAGCGGGATGTTGGGACCATAATATTCGGCGTTAAGGCCAAAGTTGTCGCCCCAACTGTTGTTGAGGGCGGCTTTATATTCGTAGCTGCCTGCTTCCAGTTGGAAGGTGGCCCGCCACAGGTCGTTGGCTGGCTCGTAAATCAGGCGGCTGGCCTCACATTCCGTATTCCATTCGCCGGGGCAGCCTAGTTGGGGCTGGAGGGTGCCGGCGATGGTGACGCTGCCGGGCGGGGGTAAATCGGGCGGCTCGTCCTGTGCGGCCGCAGGGGAGAGGGAAAAGAGAAAGAATAATCCCAGCAGCAGCGGGATCAGGCGGGTTAGTTTTAGGGCTGATGTCATAGTTGTACCTCCTGGATTTCACCGCCAAGACGCAAAGGGCGCAAAGGGATACGAAGAGTGTGGCGGCGCCTGGCGAAATAATTCGTTGGAGGAATGATACTCGATTTTAGTTGAGCAATCAACTATTTTCGCCAACAAATCCCATTATGATAGCAGGGGACGGGGTGGAGGAAAAGGCAACGCGGGCCGGCCGTATCCGGGCGAGAGCGGCGGGAAGTATGGTATTGGTGAATGCCAGGATCATGGCCTGCCGCTCCCGCCCCTACCGGATTGTTGGGTGGACGGCCGTATCAAAACCACCAACCCACCCAGCAGCAACACCAGACCCACGAAGGCCGGCGGCGGCAGTTGTTCGCGCAGGAGGAGCAGGCCCAGCAGGGTGGCGGTCAGCGGTTCGGCCAGGGAGAGGGAAACGGCCGTTCCCAACCGCAGCCGCTGCAAGCCCTGGGCAAAGAGCAGATAGGCCAGGCCGGTGGCCAATAGCCCCAGGTGGAGCGCGGCCAGCAGACCCGCCGGCTGGGCCAACCAGCCCAGGTCGGCCCGTAATAGCAAGGGGGCCAGAAAGAGTCCGCCCAGGCTGAAGGTGACCGCCGTAACGGCTGTAGCCGGTTTGTCCTGCAATAGCTGCTTGCTGGCAGCGGCATAGAGCGCATAGCTGGCCCCCGCGCCGACGGCCAGGAAAATACCGCCCGTGTCGAGGGTAACGGTCATTTCGCCCGCCGTCGTTAACAAGGTACAGCCCACAATCGCCAG
>JAWOIM010000486.1:0-10515 GCA_046484685.1 Chloroflexota bacterium
GAAACGGCCGAAATCCTCAACCACGCCAGCCACCGCTCCCTTCTCATCCTGGACGAAATTGGGCGCGGAACCAGCACCTATGACGGGCTGGCCATTGCCTGGTCAATTGTGGAATATTTGCACAATCATCCCCGCCTCAAGCCGCGCACCCTCTTTGCTACCCATTACCATGAGCTGACCGGACTGGCCGACCTGCTGCCCCTGGTGGCCAACTACAGCGTAGCCGCCGCCGAAGAAGGAGATACGATTGTCTTTTTGCATCAGATTGTGCCCGGAGGGGCCGACCGCAGCTACGGTATCCATGTGGCCCAACTGGCCGGGCTGCCCCGCGACGTCATTGGCCGGGCCAACGAAATTTTGCAAGAGTTGGAAACCCACGCGCCGACGGCGGCCGTCGAACCCAGCCGCCTGAGCCAGACGCAGCAAATGGCCCTCTTCCCCGAATCCAGTCCTATTTTGGATGAGTTAAAGAAGCTGGACGTAAACAGCATGAGTCCGCTGGAGGCGATTAACAAGCTGTATGAGTGGCAGCGGCGGTATGGGGAGGACAACGGATAGGGGAAGGAACGGATTAGGCTGGCATTGCTTTTATAAACCCACTAATGTATTATTTTGTTACCTATACAGCCTCTCAAGACCTGACAGGTTTTTAATGAAGCGCTGGGCAATTCCACAATCTGGTGGAAACCTGTCAGGTCTATATAGTTACTTATTTTGTGTACACATAAACTAGTTGTTTGAGAGGGCCTATGCAAACGCAGGTTAAGCAATGGGGCCACAGTTTAGCGGTACGAATTCCGAAGGCGATAGCCACATTATAGCCGACAAAGTTTTCAGATTATTGAGTATGGCTCAGCCTATATTGGTTACTGCAAGTTACTCAAAAAGGAAAGCTTAATGAAAAAGTATCTATTTATTACCCTGTTGTGGTTAGTAACGATAGGGGTAGTAACAAATGTTCTCCTCGTAAAAGCAGCGCCCCCCCTACAACAAATACAAGCGGCAGATGCCATCGAAAGCTTATTCACAACCGTCAGGATTACCCCAAACATTAATTTACCAGATGGAGATCCCACCTTTACTTGCTTCGACATGCCGTTAGCAGTGGATCCAGCCGCGCGCATTGTTGATGTGGAAGTAGTTGTCGCCCAGACGCATACCTGGGTAGGCGACTTAATTTACCAGATTTGGAACCCGGACGGTCAGCACGTGACCATGATGCACCGCCCTGGTCGCACCGGCTCAGGGTTCGGTGATTCGAGCAACTTACTGACCAACTCACCCCTTACCTTTGGCAATGCTTACACCGATGATGCCGAAACAATGGGCAATACATTAGGCAATACCGATACAATCTGCCTGGACGACGGCCGTTGCCACTACTTCCCCAACCGCGATGAAGACCTCGCATCGCTAGCCAGCTTTGCCGGTATGGCCGGGGGCGCGGTGGCCGGCACCTGGCAGTTCTGCGCCAGCGACAATGGCATCGGCGATACCGGGCCCTTGAGCACAGTCACCCTTCATGTCAATTACACCATGCCTGATATCAGCGCCTGTACCATTGGCGGCTGGCAGCCCGTTGCGGCGGTCCATACCGGGCGCTCGCGCGTAGGGCTGACTTATTCGTCGGCAACCGGCAATTTTTACCTGGTGGGCGGGGAAGCTGAGGGCGGTGATAGGAACATCCCAATAGAGGAATATGATCCAACGGCCGATGTCTGGACTGAGAAGAGCAACCTGACTGTGGGTGTTTCCAACAGCGGCGCAACGGCCGTAGGCGCATACATTTATGTGCCAGGTGGTTATGATGGCACCAGTGGGCGCGACGACATGCAGCGTTATGATCCGGTAGCCGATGAGGTGGCCATGATGGCCCCAATGCCAGCCCCAAACTCCGCGCACGGAGTCACCACGCTCGACGGCAAGGTGTATGTCATGGGTGGTTCACCCACCGGTATAGTCGGCACAACCAACTACATTTACGACGTGGCAGCGAATGAGTGGCATACAGGCGCACCACTGCCTGTTGCGGTTCAATATACGGCCGTAACCAACGATGGCGCTTATATTTATGTGATGGGTGGCAATACAACCAATCTGGCGACGGTGCAGCGTTACGACCCTATCACGGATAACTGGGATGCCCTTGCCGACATGAAGACCGGTCGCGGTGGACCAGCCGCCTTCTTTGACGGGGTAAATCTCTGGGCGGTTGGTGGCGGCTGGAGCAGCTATCTGGCAAGCACAGAGTATTGGGATGGCGCAGCCTGGCAGACAGGCCCAGCCCTGAATACCGGCGCGCGTACAGTGGGGGCGGCCTATGGCGGTGGTATGGCCCTGAAGGCCGCCGGCTGGAACGGCACTTACCTGACCGAAGCCGAACTGCTCTCGCTCGACTGCGGACAGCCAGATATTGAAGTGAATCCGGGTGAACTATCCCTGACGCTTGGTATCGGCCAGGCCGCGGCAGCGACGCTGACAATCAACAACACCGGTAACAGCGCCCTGGAATGGACAACTACGGAAGCGCCCCCGTTGCGCCCGGTGGCAATCCCTGACCCGGTTGAGTTGCCGCCCCTTTCCAGCCAGATACCGGTGCAACCCGGTGAAACGCTTTCCTCCTATGTGGAATATGGGCTGCCCTTCCCGGACACAACACCGTACCTACCGCTGGACTTTCCGGTAAGCCCGGTCGGCGGGGGATTGAGTTATTACGCCGACCGTAACGCCTTCAATGCCGATAATCCGGGGCTGCCGGTTGAAGACTTTGAAGCAGGCAACGTGTCTGCCGGCAGCGTCCGCGCGTGTCCGGCGCCGTTTGACACCCATACGAATAACGAGTGTTTCAACCCAGGTGAACTGTTGCCGGGTATCTTATTTCAGGATGACCCTGGGGCAACGGTAGAGGGGTTGGCGCTTCTAGGGCCGGGCTTTAACAACAATCCCTCCATTTCACTGGTCGCCAATACCCTATCTGAAGCTTTCCATATTTACTTCACCGCTCCCGTGAATGCGGTGGGCATGGACTTGCAGAGCCATTTTGCCGACGGGCTGGTAGACATCACTGTCTATGCCTGGGATGGCACGACCGTTCTGGGCGCAACACCAGCCGCGGCGACGAATAGCGGCAACTTCTGGGGAGTAGTGGCCGACCAGCCAATTGGTCGCATCACCATCTATTCGCCTTCGGGTGAGGCGGAAGGGGTAGATAACCTGGCCTTCGGTTATGTGGGCGTTTGTTCGGTGCCGGCTGATATTCCCTGGGCCACTGCCACTCCGGCAAATGGTGCCACGGCTCCTGGGGCCAGTGATGATATCCAGGTAATGTTTGATACCAGTGGCCTGACGGTAGGTAACACTTATACGGGCACGCTTTGTATCAACAGCAATGATCCCGATGAGCCGCACGTCGTCGTGCCGCTGTCGCTGACGGTAGATATGGCCAAACTTTACTTGCCAGCAATTGTCCGCTGATGGCTTCTGGTTAAACGGCCGTTTTTGGGCAGACTTCAGAGATTTTCAGAAAACCTTTGAGGTCTTATGGAATTATCTATTACCCACAAGACACCAGGAGAAAATGGAATAGCTCGTCCCGTAGTGTGAACTGTTTTCTCTCCTGCTTCCTCACTGTAAGCCACGGCCGTTTTGGCCACAATTTTTTCGCCATTGGGCAGCAGAATGGTATACGGCTGTTGCCAATGGCTGGTTCCCCGCATAAAGTGAAAGGCGCGGCGGGCCGGCCAACCGGTGGGGATTTCAAAGTCGGCGGCGGTGGGGAAACTATGGTAGCTGCCGCCTTTGGCTTGGGGACGGCGGGGTAAACGACCGGCGTCAAGCTGCTGCAGGCCCTCAATCAAGAGTTCGGCAGCTAATGCGGCCGTTTGCCGTTCTGCCTCCAGCCCATCAACGCCCAACGGCAGCCTCAATTCTCTTTGCAAGGCCATATCCCCCGTATCCAAACCGCTGTCCAGCCAGTGGAGCGTCACCCCCGTCTGCTGTATGCCGGCACGAAAAGTCCAAAAGAGCGGTTCCGGCCCGCGCAAGTGGGGCAGCAGCGAGGGGTGCAGATTGAGAAACCCATGCCGGGGCAAATTCAGCAGCCCTTCCGGCAAACGCTGCGAGAAACAGGCCACCACGCCCACGTCCGGCTGCAAGGGTTGCCAGGTGTCACAGACGATATCGGCCGCTGCCTTCCCCACCTGCCACACCGGTATCTGCGCCTGCCAGCCCAACTGAATGATGGAAGGGTGTAAATAGGGTGTGGCCAGCGGCAGATCACCAACCGGCGGCTGAGGGGGCAGGTATCGCAGCGGGTCCGGCTCGCCGCAACCGTCCACACCAATGCCCACGACCACCACATCGGCCGTTAGCAGTCGCGCCAGCACAGTCCGCGAAAACTGACCTTGCATACCCAGAAAAAGTATCCGTGACATTTAGGCTCACTTAAATTCAAACTTTTTTTATTGACGTATTATAGCTTAAAGCTATAATCTGGCTATTGTTAATATGTGCAATTGGAGACAAAATAATGGGTACGAAAAAAGTAATGGTTTCTTTTCCTACTGCCTTTTTGGACGAAGTTGATGCCATCGCCGAGGAAGAACATCGCAGCCGCAGCGAATTGTTGCGAGAAGCGATGCGCTTGTACATAGAAATTCGTCACTATCCTATTCGCCCCATTGATGATCCCAAAGTAAAGCAGGCTGTTGCCGCCCAGAACAGGCTATCTCGCTTGGTACCGGGTAAAGGCGAAGATAGCACCGCAGATGTTCGCCACTGGCGCGAACAACGGCAGTAAGAGAAAGGGGCTGATGCCAACCAACGTTGCCCTTGATACCTCGGTCATCATCAAATGGTTTCGCCAAGAAGAAGTTTGGGCCGAGCAGGCATTGAAGCTGAGAGCGGCTTATTTGGAAGGAATTGTTTCGATCATGGTTCCCTGGCTGCTTATCTATGAAGTGGCTAATGTACTCCGCTATAAGAAAGAGTACTCTACAGAACAGGTACAAACGGCCGTTCAAAGTCTCTTTGATATGCAGTTAACATGGATAGAACCGGGCCCCAAACTGATCAATCAGGCCGTCCATCTGGCCCATTTACATGATGTGGCGGTCTATGATGCAACTTTTGCCGCCATTGCTGAGGAGAACAGGGTCGTTTTCTTCACGGCTAATGATCGTTTTGTCAGGCGTACTGACACACTTGAATTTGTACAATTCCTAAGTAAGGCAGACCAATTTCTCACTTCCCTAGAATATTAGAAACCATTTGAAGTTCTACAACGGCCGTTATATACTCAGACTCACAATTACAACATACAGTACCCAATACGCACTACGCACTATGTTTTATACGGAGCAACCAATGACACGCGAAACCAAAACGATTACTGTTGTTCAATGCGCCATGTACGGCGAAGAACTGCCGGCGCTGGAACGGCCCCCTTTCCCCGGCGAGTTGGGACAGCGCATTTTTGACAACGTTTCTAAACTGGGCTGGAGCGCCTGGCAGCAGCAGGCCACGCTCATCATTAACCATTATGGCCTCAACATGGCCGACCCCAACGCCCAGGAACTCCTCTTCCAGCAGATGGAAGAATTTTTCTTTGGCAATGGTGGTGGCGCGCCCATCGGTGGTGCCCCCGTCGGCGGCAAAGGCGGCGCACCGGCCAGCAAATAAATGATAGTGGACAGTTGACAGTTAACAGTTGACACCTATCAACTGTTAACTGTCAACTATCAACTACTTGTAATGCCCATGGTAGCTAAACAGCAGCAGATTCTTTTATTGGCCTGCTATGAATTAGGCCACCAGCCGTTGAGCCTGGCCTGGCCCACGGCCGTTTTGCGTGAGGCCGGATTTACGGTAACGGCCGTGGACCTTTCTGTCTCCCCCTTTCCCCAGCAGGCGGCAGAAACGGCCGCTCTGATTGCCATCGCCGTGCCCATGCACACCGCCCTGCGCCTGGGCGTGGCGGCAGCGCGGCAGGCGCGGCAGGCCAATTCCGACGCCCATCTTTGTTTTTACGGCCTATACGCCTGGCTCAACGCCGACTATTTGCTGGCCGAAGCCGCCGACTCAGTTATTGCCGGCGAGTATGAAGCGCCGCTGCTGGAACTGGCGCAAAGGCTGGCATCAGGCGAACCGGTTGAGGGGATTACGGCTGTTTCCACCCCCAGCCGGCGCGCCACCCCCAACCTGGCCCGGCTCGACTTCCCCCAACCCGACCGGCAAACATTGCCCGGCCTGGACCAATACGCCCGCTATATGAGCAATGGCGAGGCGCATCTGGCCGGTTACGTGGAAAGCAGTCGCGGCTGTTTGCATACCTGCCGTCATTGCCCGGTGGTGCCGGTCTATAACGGCCGTTTCTTTATCATCCCCCAAGAAACCGTCCTGGCCGACATTCGGCAGCAGGTGGCCGCCGGCGCCCGCCATATCAGCTTTGGCGATCCCGACTTCCTTAACGGACCTGGCCACGCTCTCAACGTCTGCCGCGCCCTGCACCGGGAATTTCCTCACCTTACCTTTGACTTCACCACCAAAGTGGAGCATATTTTAGAAAAGCAGGCGCTTTTCCCCGAACTGGCCGCCCTGGGTTGTAGTTTTGTCATCTCCGCCTTTGAATCCGTCAGTAACGAGGTGCTGGCCCATCTGGATAAGGGCCACAGCGTGGCCGACATGGAAAAAGCCCTGGCTATCATCGCCCAGGCCGGGATAGCCATCCAGCCCACCTGGGTCGCTTTTACCCCCTGGACCAGCCTCGACGATTACCTTGACCTGCTGACCTGGATTCGCCGCCATGAGATGATCCAGCACGTGCCGGCTGTGCAGTTGGCCGTGCGCCTGCTCATCCCGCCCCACAGCGCCCTACTGGAAAACGGCCACTTCGACCGGCTCAGTGCAGGCCGTGCCCCCGACTGGCTGGGAGTGCTAGACGCGGCCAACTTTACCTACACCTGGAGCCATCCCGACCCACGTATGGACCGGTTACACCAGGAGGTAACGCAGTTAGCCCAATCCGGCGATGGAGACGCCTACACCACCTTTGCCGCCATTGAGCGAGCGGCTTACGCACTGGCGCAACGCCCCCAACCCCAATGGGAAAAACCCCTGTTCCCCGATCTGCCCCCGCCCCGCCTCAGTGAAGATTGGTTCTGTTGAGCGGAGCCAACGACTGGTCAGTTGGACCAGCTTACCGTGAAGAGTATTCAGTAAACAGTGTTCAGTTATCGAAAAAGAGTTGTAGCGAATTTTTGCTCAAACCTCTCTGCGTCTACTTCGGCTAGGCTCAGCACAAGTCTGCGTCAAATCTTTTCAAGATTGCCACGCTTGCGGGCTTGCAGGGCGGCTACGTCGCTTTGGACCTGGGTCAGGCGTTGGTCATGGAGGGAATAGCCGCGCAGGAACCAGTAGGCCAGGAGCAGCGCCAGGGCGGGGAAGCCGCCAATCATGAGGCGGATGCCCCAGAGGGCGGCCAACGGCTGGACCGGGTAGAGTTCGGCCGGGGTAGAGGCCGCGTAGCCGCTCCAGGTCAACACCGTGCCGGCAATGATGCCCTGGATAGAGAAGGCCAGGCGGATGACAAAACCGTTCATGCCGAAATAAACCCCTTCACGCCGCGCCCCGGTCTCCAGTTCATCGGCGTCAACCAGGTCGGCAATGAGCAAGTCGGGCAGCATCAACAGCCCGGCCAGATTGAGACCAAAGAGAAGGGCCACGGCCGTTCCTCCATAAAATTCTCGCGGCCAGAAAAAGAGCAGCAGGATACCCGCGCCCAGCAGACAGGATAGACGCAGCGCCCGCCAGGCACCCACCCGCCGCGCCAGCGCCGCCCAGGCGGGCAGGGCCGGCAGGGCAATGATAAAGGCCAGCCCCAAGAACAGCGAATTTTGCAGCCCCACATCCAGCGTCAACCCCAGGCCGGGCAGCGTCAGGTCTGACTGGATGAGCAGCACATATTTGGTGTAAAAAGGCACTGTGGCTGTCAAGGCGCTGAACACAAACTGAACCATCAGATTCGCCGCCAAAAAGATGCGAAAATCCCGGTTGGCCAGGCTCGCCCGCAGCGCCTCCTTCAGCGGTGGGTTGGTATCCTGCCAGAATTCCGGTCGTTCCCGGCTGCCAAAGAGAGAGAGACCAAAAAAGAGGGCAGTCACGCTGGCCAACAGCAGGGCCATGCCACCCCGACCGCTCCAATCTTCCCCGGCCAGAATGGGGGGCAGGGCCACGCCGATGATCAGCCCCACCAGCGAAAAGGTCTGCCGCCAGGCGGAGACGTTGGCCCGCTGCTTCTCGTCGGGGATCATCTCCGGGAAAAGGGCGGTCCAGTTCATGACCACAATGGTCCAGAGCAGGTCGAAGATGAGGATGGTGACCAGGAAATAGAGGATAAGGGAACGGCCGTCACCGATCAACGCTTCTGGCGGCGTCCACAGCAGGTAAAAAGTGAGCGACAGGGGAATAAACAGCCCGGCAATCCAGGGAATACGCCGCCCCCAGCGGGTGCGGGTAGCGTCCGACCAATAACCGGCCAGCGGATCGTTGATAGCATTCCACAGCCCGTAAATCGACCAGGAAATGCCTACCCAGGCGGCCGGCAGGCCCAGAATATCAATGTAGAGGAACTGGATATACGTCCCAAATGATTGGTACGAGAGCGCCACGGCCAAAGAGCCACTGGCGTACAATATCATTTGCCACCGGGGGAGTTGAGGAAGTTTTGTCTTCAACGGGTCATCCTGTCATTTGACGGGCAATGTGGAGTCATGTATCACTATAGTTTCAGCCGTCCGATGATATAATGATTCGCGGTACAGTTCAACTGTTTACCAAAAACTGAACATCGAATACTGAATACTGAACACCGATTACCGATTACTGATTACTGGATACTGCTATGACTGTCGATATGCTTATCGTCTTTGGCCTGCTGGCCATTACCATCATTCTCTTTGTGAGTGACCGGCTGCGGCTGGACCTGATCGCCATGATGGGGCTGCTGGCCCTGATGCTGCTGGACATCCTGACGCCACAAGAGGCGTTGGCCGGTTTTGCCGACCCGGTGGTGTTGATTATTGCCGGGCTATTTATTGTGGGGGGCGCACTGGTGCAAACAGGCGTGGCCGACCGCATGGGGACCTGGCTGGGCCGGGTAGCCGGTACACGAGAGGTAACGCTCATTGTGGTCATCATGGCGGTGGCGGCGCTGCTGTCCGGTTTTATGAGTTCAACGGGCACAACGGCCGTTTTGCTGCCCATTGTGGTCAGTCTGGCCCGTGACGCCCGCATCAGCCCCTCCAAACTGCTCATCCCTCTGGCCCTGGCCTCCCTGCTAGGTGGCATTTTAACCCTCATCGGCACGCCGCCCAATATCGTGGTCAGCAACCAGCTTGTCAGCGAAGGACTGGCCCCCTTTGGTTTTTTCAGCTTTACGCCCATTGGCCTCATTATGCTGGTGATTGGCGTGACCTTTATGGCCCTGTTCGGCCGTTTTCTGCTGCCTGACCGCAAGCGCGAAGAGGTGACGTTTGACGAAGGGGAAAGTGACACAGCCAGAAACAACGGCAGCAATGAAATCTCTATAAAAGACCTGGCCCAAACCTATCAGCTTCCCGGTCACCTGTTTCGAATGCGGATTCGTCGCTCCTCCCCGCTGCTGGGGCGTACGCTGGCCGAAGCTGATTTGCACAACCGCTATAATATCACCGTCTTGCAAATCCAGAGTCGGGCCGGTAAATATTCGCTGCCCGGCCCGCCACACCCGGTAACGGCCGCTACCGTCCTGGAAGCATTCGACATCCTTCATGTGCAGGGTTCGCCCCAAAATGTGCGCCGTCTGGCCCGTGAACTAGACTTTACCATTACGGCCGATGAGAGCGAAGGTGACGTGATTGCTAAGGAAATGGGTATGGTCGAAGTGCTGCTGACACAGCGATCGCGACTGATTGGGCGTACCCTGGCTGAGGTCAACTTCCGGGCCAAATATGGACTGACAGTGCTGGGCATTCGCCGTATGGGCGAGCTGTTAGCAGGCAGAATTATCGACAGTCCGCTCCAGTTTGGTGATATGCTGCTGGTGGAGGGAACCTGGGACCGGGTACGGGTGCTGCGCCGCGACTCGCGTGACTTTATTGTGGTCGGTCAGCCGGCCGAAATGGCCGAGGCAGAGCGTCCGGTGCGCCTGGGGCCGGTGGCCGTAGCCATTATGTTGGGTATGTTGCTGTTGATGACCTTTGAGATTGTGCCCACGGTAACGGCCGTGTTACTGGCGGCCGTGGCTCTCGTTCTCAGCGGCTGCCTGACCATGGAAGATGCCTACCGCAATATCAACTGGGAAAGTGTGGTTTTGATTGCCGGGATGCTGCCCATGGCCACTGCCCTGCAAAAAACGGGCGGGATGGACTATATTGCCAACGGCTTGACGGCCAGTTTTGGGGAAATGGGACCGGTAGCAGTCATGGCCAGTCTGTTTATTTTGACCGCACTGTTTAGCCAGTTTATCTCCAATACGGC
>JAWOIM010000528.1:0-3951 GCA_046484685.1 Chloroflexota bacterium
GTTCTCCCTGCCGGGCGGCGCTGAGATTGTCGATGCCGGAAACGGCAACTGCCTGTCCGGCTGCTTCTAACTTCTCTGCCATCTCCTCGGCCGCCGCTGCCCCTCGTTCGGCCGAGCGAGAACCGATAATAATTTCATGCCCGGCGGCCGCCCAGCGAAAACCGAGGCCAAAGCCCTCATTACCTGTACCACCTAAAATTGCAATTTTCAAAATGGGTCTCCTTAAATCTCAGCAGGGAGACGTAAAGAGCGCAAGAGATTTTCTCTCAGGCAGCTCTGCACCTCTATGTCTCTGCGTTAAATTTTTACGTTGTTTACCTCACTCACTTAACTTCTCGAAACGGGTCCAAACCTGAGCCGCCAGTTCGCGGCTGCGAGCAGTGATAGCCGCTTCGTCCAGCGTGAGCAGTTGGCGATCTTGCATCAAGATACGGCCGTTGCAAATCGTTGTCGTTACCATGCTGCTCTCAAAACCAAACAAGATGTGCCAGGGCAGGTTGCCCGCGCTCAGCGGCGTGGTGGGCTGGTAATCGACAAAAATAATGTCAGCCGCGGCCCCCTCGGCCAACCGGCCCATAGGCAGATCGGGCCAGAAGACGCGGGCCAGCGCCGCATTATTGTAGACGCCCATCTGCACAATGTCCATCCCGTTGGCCCGGCGCGGATCGCGATGGGCCACTTTGTGCAGCAGGTAGGCAGCTTTCCATTCGGCCCACATATTGTTGCTAAACCCATCATTACCCAGACAAACGGGGATGCCCAGGCGCAGCATCCCCTCTACATCGGCCGCGCCGACGGCGTTGTTCATGTTACTGCGCGGCTGGTGGGTCAGCCAGGTGCCACTGTCGTGCAGCCGCACCATTTCGGCCGGATCGAGATGAACGCCATGGGCCACAATCGTTTGCGAACCGAGGATGCCGGCCTCATGCAGCCGGTGGACTACCCGCTTTTGGTAACGGTGCAGGGCATCATATTCGTCGGCTTCATGTTCGGCCACGTGTATGTGGAAGCCGCTGTTAAGGTCGGCGGCCGCAGCCACACAGTCGGCCAGGGTTTGGTCGCTCAGAGAAAGGGAGGCGTGCAGGCCAAAAGTGGCCCGCAGCAAGTCGGTTTCCCGCTCTTGCACGGCGTGGAGAAAGCGAACGTTTTCGCTAATGGCTTCCTGAGCCTGTTCACGGCCGTTTCTATCGCTCACCTCATAACAAAGAACAGCCCGTAGGCCGGCCTCTTCAACGGCATCAGCAATCTGGTCGAGGGAGGTGTCGATGTGGGCCGGGCTGGCGTGGTGGTCGATAAGGGTAGTCGTGCCATGTTTAATAGCATCAACCAGGCAAACCAGGGCGCTGTATTTGACGTCAATATCCAGCAGGGCGCGGTCCAACCGCCACCAGAGCCGCTCTAAAATGTCGGGGAAATCTTTGGGAGCCGGGCCGGGAATGGCCATGCCGCGGGCAAAAGCGCCGTAGAAGTGGGTGTGGGCACAGATGTTGCCCGGCATGACCAGTTGGCCGCGGGCGTCAACTGTCTCAACGTTGGCATGGTTGGGTGAAAGGTCGGCCGTGGGGCCTATGGCGGCAATACGGCCGTTTTTCAGCAGCAGCGCCCCCTCTTCAATAATTTCATTTGGCCGGTCCCAGGTGACAAGACGGCCGTTTACAATTAATAAATCACTCTGATCCATATAATACTCCTCCAATGACTGCAGTGGACCATGGACGATAGACGATGGACCATGAGATGCCTTTTATCCATCGTCCATCGTCCATCGTCTATTGTCCAATGCTATCACATCGACCCTATTGGTCCAATCCTCGTTTATGAGAAACTGCTTATGGCTGCACCTTCATATTGACAAACATCAATATCATCCGTTACTATTGCAGCACATAAATTAAGTAGTACACTAAAAGAGCATACCGTAAGAATTTCCACGGGCAACCCATCTATATTATAGAATACAGCTTATGAAGAATAGTCCTTCATACAAAGGAGAAAAATAATGGCACAACCAATAGATGTAACAGATGAAACTTTCCAGAATGAAGTGCTTGATGCCGACAAGCCCGTTCTCGTCGACTTTTGGGCCGATTGGTGCGGCCCCTGCCGCATGATTGCTCCTCACGTCAAGGCAATTGCCGGTGAATACGAAGATGTTTTGAAAGTAGCAAAATTAGATGTCGATGAAAATCCGGCCATCCCTGGGCGCTATGGCATTGTGGGCATCCCCACCTTGATGCTCTTCAAAGGGGGCGAGGTGGTCGAGCGTGTTACCGGCGCTTTGCCTAAAGACCGTCTGGTAGCTCAGATTTTGCCCCATCTGGATAAAGCTCCGGCCTAGGAACGGTAATGTCGCTGCGCGACCGCTTCGCGTACGGTATTCAGTTTGATAAGAGACAACTGCCCGGCTCTGGTATAATCAGAACCGGGCAGTTTTGGTTTACACGCCTACGCACTACGCACTACTCTACTCACTACAATTTATGCTCAACAAACAAGACAGGGAGATAGATGATGTTAGAAATTGCTATTATGATCGAAGGTCAAAATGGATTGAACTGGCCGCGTTGGCAGCGCATTGTCAAAGCTGTAGAAGAATTGGGCTTTGTGGGACTGTACCGCTCAGACCATTACACCAATGCCAACCCGCCGGACAAGGATTCGTTAGAGTTGTGGGTCTCGTTGACCTGGCTGGCAGCTAACACAGAGCGGATCGAGTTCGGCCCTATGGTATCACCCGTTTCGTTTCGGGACCCGACAATGACGGCCCGCATGGCCAGCGCCGTAGATGATTTGTCCAACGGCCGTTTAACCCTCGGCGTTGGTGCCGGCTGGCAAGAACGGGAACATACCAACTTTGGCTGGCCGTTGTTGGAAATTCCGGAGCGGTTTGACCGATTTGAAGAGGGGCTGGAAGTAATCAGCCAGCTTTTGCAGCATGATGAGCCGGTTGATTTTGAAGGGGAGTATTATGAGCTGAATGAGGCCGTTCTGCTGCCTCGCCCACAGCGACCCGGCGGACCACCTCTGCTGATTGGCGGCAACGGCATGAAGCGCACCCTGCCCCTAACCGCCCGCTACGCCCAGGAGTGGAATGGAGTTTTTCTGACGCCGTCGGGCTTTGAGAAACGTGTGGCCCGCTTGGGGGAACTGCTGGCCGAAAACGGCCGTTCTCCCCAGGATATACGCTACTCTCTCATGACCGGTCTGATTTTTGGCCAGGATGAGGCCCAGCTTCAGGCCAAACTGGACGGCCGCAGCACCACAGCCGCTGAGATGCAGGCCAGGGGGCTGATCGTAGGCACAGGTAATCAATTGAGCGACCAGTTGGCCGCTTTTGCCGCAGCAGGTGTGCAACGTATTATGCTGCAATGGCTCGACCTGGATGACCTGGACGGGCTGGAGGCATTAGCCAAAGCAGTTTTATAAAAAACGTGATACGTGCGGGGGACTTGAAGCACGTATCACGTTTTACGCTTCACACCTGCCTACTCATCAATCTTAATCTCAATGTCGTCGTCCAGGTCGGCCAGGGGTTCACCGGTAGGGCTAAACTGGTCGGCCAGTTTGGCCAGTTCTTCGCTGAGCCATTGCAGCCCCTGCACAAAACCGCCGCGTGCTTTGCGTCCCAGGTCGCTTTTCTCCACGCGGGTTTTGGCTTCTGTAGCTTCTTCTTTAAGGCGAGCGGCCGCCTGGCTATCGCGAGCTTCACGGATCACTTTGTCTATTTCGTCTACAAATGATTTGACGCCAACCCGCACATCCTTCTCCATACGCTGCCGCTCTTCGCTGTTCCAGGCTCGCTGAATCGTTTCGGCAACCTGACGGCCCAATGATTGCAGTTCGGCGGCAATATCGGCCGATTTCTCCTCAGCTTTCAACGCCTCTACTTCTTCCTCAATCGGAATCTCAGACCGCAACCGGCTTTTAATTTCATCTACACTGGGTAATTGT
>JAWOIM010000573.1:0-22885 GCA_046484685.1 Chloroflexota bacterium
GACAAACCTGGTAGATAGCCTCGGCAATGTCGGCCGTATTCTGGGGATCAACCAGCAAGGCGGCCTCGCCGGCAATTTCTTCCAGCCCGTTGACATTGGAGGTAACAATGGGCGTGCCGCAGGCCATCGCTTCGGTAATGGGGATGGGAAATGCCTCCAGGTTAGACGGGTATAAATAGAGGTCGGCCAACGAATAAATAGCGGGCAAATCGGTCTGCTCTAGCCAGCCGGGGAACAGCACGTCCCGGCCAAAACCGTCGTCGGGCAGGCCGTACTCCTCGCGGAACAGGTGACAATCTTTGCCGCCCACCACCAGTTTGGCCGGCCGCTCGCTGCGGTCGTGATAGGCGGCGTAGGCGTTAAAAATTTGGCCCAGATTTTTACGGCCGTCGCCCAGCCGTTTGGAAAGGGTCAGAATAAACCGCTGCGGCAGATGATAGCGTTGGCCCACGGCCGCCAGTTGCGCCTCGTCGGTTACCCGGCCAAAGTGACGGGCCGGTGCAAAATAAACGGTGCGCACCTTGGCGGGCGGCAGGCGCAGCACCCGGTTGAAGTTGTCGGTGGTCAATTGGGAAACGGAGATAACGGTGGCACACTTTTTGAAGTAAAGGGGCATGACGGCCCGCACATAGCGCACGTCCAGCCAGGTATAAAATTGGGCCTGTTCAGGGATAAACCAGTCGGCCCCATGGACGGTCATCACTACCGGGCAGGGGGCCAGCAGCGGCGCAGTAAATTTGGGGTGGAACAATACGTCTACCCGTTCCCGGCGGCAGGCCAGGGGCATGGCCACCTGGTCCCAAAGGGCCTTGTTGGGGGCCTGAACCAGTCGTTCCTGAACATTAGCATGGTGGGCAAAACGGCCGCTATTGGCCCCATCCCGGTAAAACAGCACATACTCATTTTCCGGGTCGTGGCGCAGCAGTTCGGCCACAATGTTGCGCGTGTAGACGGCAACACCCCCTTTTTCATCAATGGCTCGCAGCATAATTCCGATACGCATTATTTATGCCTCCTACGAAAATAGACGATGGACGATGGTCCATAGACGATGGATTTCATACATGTTGGCGTGCCGCGCTCATGTTGTCTCTTTAAAAATGACGATGGACGGTGGATAGCGGTTCGTCATTCTCGGTAGCCGACTATTTTTGCGGGCACGCCGGCGACGATAGCCATGGGGGGGACATCCTTGATGACGACAGCCCCGGCCCCCACCACGCTGCCGTCGCCAATGTGGACCCCATCCACAATGCGTGCCCCGACGCCAATCCAGACGTCGCTGCCAATGGTAACGCCGTCTACGCTGCCCACCTGCTGCTTCATGGGAATATCGGTTCGTTTGTAGCTGGGATTGCCGGAAATAATCACGGTTTGGGCCCCAATGGTCACCGTGGAGCCGATAGTAACCGGCCCGATACCGGCCCGAATATGGCTGTGAGGACCCAGCGAAACATCATCGCCAATACTCATGCGGCCGGATGAGCAGGAAAGCACAGCCCCGGCTCCTATTAGCACCCCGTCGCCCAGATAAATGGCGGAACCCTCCCCTTTGGCATCCAGCAGGGCACCGCTGTCGATAAAAACGTGGTTGCCCAGTGCGATCCGGCGGGGACAGCGCAGCGTAACGTAGGGACCGATGACGCTGCCTTTACCCATCTGGGCCAGTAAACGGCCGTAACATACCTTCCGCAACGCCAGCCCCAGGGCACCGGGTAGCGGTGACAGGCAAACGGTTAGCAGTTCATACTGCACCAACTGCCACCACGACTCGCTGCCCACGGCCAGGGCCATATATTTTTTAGCCGCCGATTCCCGTTCCTGGCTCAGTTGATCGATTAAGGTTTGCCTGGTTTCATCATTGCTCATGCTGTTTCCTCTGTAAATGTAACCCAGGTTGTTAACCTGGAAAAGCAGCAGGTTGGCAACCTGCGTTACGTTTTCATTCATTGCAGCGTATTCCGCTCAGGGGAAACGGTTGCCAACCGGTCCGTAACCTCTGCCAAAGAGACTTGCTCAATGTACAATTGGTGCCAGATTTCCAGGTTGAGCAGCAGCCACAGCCGGTTGTGGTGGTCCACCTGATTATGGCGATGTTGGGCTAACAATAGTTCTATCCGCTCCGGCCGCAGCAGCCCTTCACGCACAAAATGGGAGTCCAACAATACCCGGCGCAGCGGCTCGTGCCACTCTTCACGGAACCAGTAGGCCACCGGGAACATAAAGCCATGCTTTTCCCGTTGCACAATGGCCGGGGGAAGATAATTTTCGGCTAAACGACGCAAAATGTACTTCAACTGCCGGCCCCGTATCTTCATCTGGCCGGGGAAAGCGGCCAGGTATTCTACCAGTTCATGATCTACCAGCGGCGAGCGCAGTTCCAGGCTGTGGGCCATGGTCATGCGGTCGGTCAGCATCAGTGAATGTTCGGGCAGGCGGGTCATGTAGTCGGCATAAAGCATGCGGTCCAGCAGCGTCGTGGCCGGGGCCTGCCGAAAAGTCCGGGCGATTATTTCTGACGAATGCAAATGACCCACCTGCTGCCATAGATCATCGCTAAACAGCGCCTGTTTGTCGGCATGATTAAAGCGGGAGAAAAGGGTGGCTTCGGCGTAGCGAGCGGCCGTGTCGGGCAGCAGCGACAATTGGTGCAGCCAGCGCAGTTGCTGCGTCCGGTTCTTGTAGGCAAAGCTGTCGGCGATGCGATCCAGGGCCGGCTCTAACAAACGGCGGCGGATAACGGCCGGCAGCAGGGCATAATAATCCACATATTGCATGCCGGCGTAGCGGTCAAAGCCGGCAAACAGCTCATCCCCGCCGTCACCGCCCAGCACAACCTTGACGTGACGAGCGGCCACGGCCGCGGCATGATACTGACAGGCGGCAATCGGGTCTGACGGCTCATCCAGATGCCAGATCATCTGCGGCAGGGCGGTGATCAAGTCGGAGGTGACGCGCTCTTCGGTATGGTCGGTGGCGTGATGGGTGGCTACCTGGCGGGCGAAGGGGAGTTCGTTGAATTCTTGCCCGGTGACGCCCACGGCAAAGGTGCGAGTGGTCAGACCCAAATCCTGGGCCATAACGGCCACAATAATGCTGGAATCGAGGCCGCCGCTGAGGAAGGCCCCCACCGGTACATCACTGATCAGGTGGGAGGAGATGGCCTGGTTTAGCTTCTCCTGGAGACCGTGGATATACTGCTGCTCGTTCAGCGCCAATTTTTCCGTAAAAGAGAGGTCCCAATAGCGAGAAAGAGTGGCTTCTCCTCTGTGCCAGACCAGCGTGTGGGCCGGCGGCAGCTTTTTGATCTGCTTCAACATGGTTTGGGGCGAAGGGATGAAGCGCAGCGACAGGTAATGGTGCAGCGCTTCGTAGTCGATCTCGCGGGATGATTTGTTGATGGCCAGGATGGATTTGATTTCGGAGCCAAAGAGAAGGTCATCGCCAACCTGGGCATAGAAAAGGGGCTTCTGGCCGATACGGTCCCGGGCCAGCAGCAGCTTTTGCTGGTTGCCGTCCCACAGGGCGAAGGCGAACATGCCGCGCAGCTTTTCGACGCAGCGCCGGCCCATCTCTTCGTATAGGTGAACAATAACTTCGGTGTCGCTTTGGGTACGGAAGGTGTGCCCGCGCTGTTGCAGTTCGTGGCGTAGGGCGGGGTAATTGTAGATTTCGCCGTTGTAGACGACCCAGATGGTTTCGTCTTCGTTGGCGATGGGCTGGCGGCCGCCGGGCAGGTCGATAATGCTCAGGCGGCGGTTGCCCAAACCGATACGGCCGTTGACATAGACGCCCTCATCATCCGGCCCGCGATGGATGATGGCCTCCAACATCGGTTGTATGTCGTTGACCCGGACACCGGCCGGGCTGTATTTACCACAAATTCCGCACATAGTATCACGTAAGAAACCGGGTTTTTCTAAAAAACCCGGTTTCTGAGGCCCTCTAGATTTTAACGGCCGTTACCGACAGCTTATAGGCCCATTTTTTGGCAATGGCGGCCGGAATCAAATTGTAAACCGGCCGGAATCCATATTTATATAAGGCCGCTTTCAGCCCATCCCGCCGCACCGGCAGGGCGCGGTAATGGTCCTGCACCGCCTCCATAATTTTGTAGCCGTGGAACATGGCCAGGATTTCGGCCTCGGTATAGAACTCGTTGACCGGCGGGTCTTCTTCTTTATACTCAATATTTTCCCGGCCGTAGCGGTGCAGCAGCCACATCCAGGAGGGGCGGCGATAAAAGTGGGAGATGATGGCCCGGCCGCCGGGCTTTAATACCCGCCGCGCTTCCTGAATGGCCCGCTCGGTGTCACCGGTAGCGTGCAGCACCCCATTCGACCAGACGGCGTCGAAGGTATTGTCCTCAAAGGGGAGGTCGAGGGCGTTGGCCGTGTGAATGGCCTCAGCCTGAACGCCGGCAATCTCAAAGTGGCGTCTGGTCATGGCCACGGCGTTGGGTGTCAGGTCGGTGGCCGTGACGCGCACACCCCGCTTGAGAAATTCCAGACTGTCGTAGCCCATGCCGCAGCCAATTTCCAGCAGATGCTTACCAAAAAGCAGCGTTGATTCCCGATCGATCCGCTCCATGATCCAGGGAAACTTGTAGGGGTTCATCCACGGCCGGATGTGGGCAAAAAATTCGGGCGTGCCCGGCTCCAGGCTGTGATCGGTGACATATTGAAAGCCAAGGGTGTGGCTGTTCCAATAGTTGTGTACGGCTTGGACGGTGTTTTCTAATTCTTTTTCCATAGGTGATATCCTCCGTAAAACGTAAAACGTGATGCGTGAGTTTTTCACTCGTCACGTTTCACGTTTCACGTTCATTAGCGTTCGCTGTAGACCATCCCGTAACGCTATTTGTGGCTCGAAGCCCAGGTCGCGCCGGGCCTTGCCGATGTCATAGGCATTGTCTTTCATATAAAAATCGAGCGTACGCCGGGAAATGGGGGGCCGGCGGCGCAGCAGGCCGAACAGGCCCTGCACCCCATAGGCAGCAGCCACGCCCAGCAGTAGAGGCAGATGTACCCAGGGTCGGCGCACGTTTTGGGTGTCGGCGATGGTTTGCACCAGTTCGTTCAGCGTGACGGCGCGTTCCCCGGCCAGGAAGTAGACTTCACCGGGGATGCCCTGGGTGGCACACAGTTCCAGCCCGCGCACGGCATCGCTGATGTGGATAGGATGGCGCAAGGTACGGCCGTTGCCAAACATAATAAATCGCCCCTTCTTGACGGTACGCAGCAGCCGTCCGGTGCGTGGGCAGCGCGGCCCGTAGACCCAGGCCGGCCGGGCCACCACCAGCGGCAGGCCAGTTTCCTGGTGAAAAGCCAATGCTGCCTGCTCTCCCAGCAGTTTAGTTTGCTCATAAATGTTAGTCGGCCGGCAGGGCGTGTTTTCGTCGGCCGGTATCTGGCTTATTTCCCCCAACACGCCGTTGCTGCTGCAATGGATAAAGCGCTGTACACCGGCGGCGTGGGCAGCCGCCAATAAATTTTTAGTAGCGACCACATTGACCAGGTGGTAATGGTCATTACTATGGCTGACGTCCAGGTGGGCGCTGGCCAGATGATAGACTACATCCACACCGGCCACCAGTGAAGGTAGTAAACTGTCAGCGGTCAAATCCCCCGCAACCAGTTCCAGATTGGCATGATTGACAGTATGGGCCAGCCGCTCCAGGCGCAAATCTACTGCTCGCACTTGATGGCCCTGGGCTAGTTGACTCTCTACCAGGTGACTGCCAATAAAGCCACCCGCGCCGGTTATCAAAATATTCATAAAATACCTGACAAGAATTTAGCTCGTCGCGTCAAAAGTGACAGCCGGCGTAACATAATTACACTGCCATACGCCGCAAACAGGATCAAAATCTGTTCCAAGGGGAAGCGGAAACGGGCCGTACTGGCGATGGTCAGGTAATAGGGAATAGGCAGCACCAGCAGTGCCAGCACGAACAGGGTGGTGAACTCGAACCTGGCTGTAGCAACCAGGTCGGCGACCTGGCTGCCCGGCACCTGCCTGTCAGCTTTGCGCCCAACTTTATGGTCCCGGACGCTCATAAAGATGCCGATAGCGGCCAGAAAATAGTAAGGCAGTATAAAAAGGCCGCCCCAGCCGAAATCGGTCATTCGCCAGAAAAGGTAAATGCGCCACAGCGTATATTTGGCAAATATCGTTGGTTGGTCCAGAATAAATCTCCCGGCTCGCTCTCCTAAAACCTTATCTCTTTCTGCCTCATTTAATGATAGTAGATAGGCTGTTTCTTCCTCACCATAAACGGCCGGTATCTTGTGCCATAAATCCAATCCGGCCGTGGGCTGGTTGACGTGAGGACCGTGATTGCCTAGCCAAAGGTTAACTCCCATCGTGCCTTTGATCGGAATAAAGTCGTGAAAAATTTGGTAGTTGCGCACCGTCCAGGGAAGAAGAAGAACGACGGCCACAGCAGCCATGAGAAGCAGGGGAGCCACGGCCGCGGTCAGACGACTTTTTAAGCGCCAGAACAGCCAAAGCCCGGCCACCGGTACAAAAGGCAAAATGACCGGATCACTCAGTGCCGTCAGGCCAATGGCCACACCACACAGGGCCGCTTCTGCCAACCGCTCGGGGCGAGCGGCCAGGCGGAAAAAGAGGAGAAGGATGGCCCCCAAGCCCAAACTTGTTAAAGAGGAACTCCAGATAAAACTGACGGCATAAAGAAGTGAAGCAGGATGAACAGCCCACAACAACCCGGCGACAATACCAACCGATTTACCAAACAGCCGCTTGCCCATCAGGTATAAGGGCACTTCTACCAACGCTGAAGCCAGCGACTGAACAAGCAGAGCTGCCAGGGCTGAAGAAATAGAATAAACGCCAAACAGTCTGAATATTAGCGACAGCAGGTAGGGATAGAGAGGTGCCATCCAGGCAGTGTATTGGTCCCCTATCTTGAAGCCCTCGCCTGTGGCCAGGTTTTGGGCAATAAAACCCATTTCGATGCCCATGCTTCGTTCTGTGGGAAAGTTGTAGGTTTGCCAGAGGAAGATAAAGGCTAACCGAATGAGTAAAGAGCCGGTGATTAGCAGGCCAAGCGTAGGGCCTTCTTGTACCAGAAATTGTCGGCTGCGAACGAATATTTGTTTCATGATTCCTGTTTTTGGGCTTTAACGATAACAGCACCGTTACCACTGGCGGGCAGCAGCCAATCCAGTTTGCTAACCAGGCGCAGCAGGGGAAAGGCAAGGCTGTAAAAACGATAGGCGGCCCCGTGCTGCTTCAATTCCCCCGACGAGGTGGGGGCGATGTGACCTGGTTCGGCCGTTTCTTTTTTGCGGGAGAGAACAAAGACATAGCCAAAGTTGATGGCCAACTCGATCATCTCGGTAAAGAAGCGAGCGTAGCCGCCGCTGCCCGCCGGCTGCAAACCGGCCTGCTGCAGGGCTGCCTCTAGTTCGGGTACGGTGTAGCCGGCCCGGCTGTGGCCGTAGACGTCAGGGGTCATACCTACGCGCCATTTGAGACGGTTGGCCAGCAGTTGGGGGCTGCCGTTAGGGACGGTGACAACGGCCGTTCCGCCCACTTTTAACACCCGCCGCAGCTCATGCAAAAAGGGCTGATCGTCACTTAAATGTTCCAGCACGTCGATACAGACCACACAATCAAATTGGCCGGCGGCAAAGGGGAAGCTGGTTTGCGGCGTATGGTGAACCGGTTCGCCCAACAGGTCTCTCATCTCATCCAAATTTTCGTCCATGACATCACCCCAGGTCCAGCAGCCCCCATGCTCCCGAAAGTAGTAATTTAAGGCGCCGTTGTTGTCACCGCAGGTGAGCAGCAAACAGTCCCGGCCCTGCGTGGGACCGGTCAGACGCAGCAGAGCGTCTAGTTTTTGCTGCTTCTTGAGCGAACGGCCGAACATCTCTAGCTGCCACGGCCGTTTTGGGGAGTTTGTCTGGTTGGCCATCATTTTGTTCCTACGTAAATAGGACGGAGGACGAAAGACCGACGACGGAAGGGCGCTATCCGTCATCCGTCGTCGGTCATCGGTCGACCATCTTTTTCATTTATGGTGGTGTGCCTGCGCCCATTTGGCGGGCCGGGCAAGCGGATCGCGCTCTGTTTTTATCAGATGTGTGCCGGCTGTCTGGCAGGGGACGAAAGGGTAGCCTAGTTTGCTCAGGGCCAGATCAACCGCTTTTTCGGCCGTGTGGCGAGCAGTCGTGTATTTGACGCCGATGACGCTGATCAGCCCGTCCAGTTGGTCCCGGCGGCTGTGGTCGTGGATAACGCTTTCGCGCACCAGGCGCACCGCTCCCTCGGCTGTGGGCCGGGCGGGCAGATAGCCGGTATGAACCTGCCGCACGTCGGCGCGGGTCAGTTGAGCCGGGGGGTAAATGGTGTTGATATCGGCCAGGCAGGCGGCAATGGTGGCTTCGTCTACCCGGTAGCTGGGGGCAGGAGCGTCATAGGCGGCGTGCCAGGTGCCGATGAGGGAGCAGTCCTGCCAGGGAACGATGAAGCGGATCTGCTCCCGCCCACTGTGGCGGCTGGGCAGCCCAACGGCGATCTCGGGCAGTAGTTGGCGCGTAACCAGGTTGATGGCCGTGGATAGGTGAAAGGTGGGGGCGGGGCAACGGCCGTTGACCAACGCCAGCAAGCCATCACTCCAGGCCCCGGCACAGTTCACCAGCAGCCGGGCTTCGATGGGAAACTGCCGGCCGCTCTGCTTATCTTCAACCATGACACCATGAAGGCGACGGCCGCTTTGTTGGAAGCCGACAACGGCCGTATTATTGGCGACCTGGGCACCCTGCTGAACGGCCGTTTGCAAAACGGCGTCCAGCATCGCCTCCGAATCGAGCAGTTGGGCATCATACCAGAGGGCACCACCGGTCACCTGGGCTGCCGGCAAACCGGGTATGTGGGCCAGGCATTGGGTGCGAGAAATAAGTCGGCTGTTGGGCAATCGTTTCTCTGCCGGCAGACCCCGATTGCGGTCAAAGCTGACCCAATCGTTAACAGCCAGGGCTGCGCCCATGAGCAATTTATGGCGTGATACCTTGCTCCCCGTGGGCAGCAAAAAAGGGAGTGGCCGTACCAGGTGGGGAGCCATCTGCATCCAGGCACGACGCTCGCGCACCATCAGCCGCATCCGGGACAGGTTGGCCTCTTGCAAATAGCGCAGGCCGCCGTGCAGCGTCTTGAGGCTGTTGGCCGAGGTGGCCCGGCCAAACTCCGCCTGCTCTACCAGGGCTACAGAGAGGCCGCGTTGGGCGGCGTCCCAGGCCACACATACGCCGTAAATGCCGCCGCCGATGACCAGCAGGTCGTAGGGTTGGGCGGCAGTCATTGTTATTAAGTCTTGTCTCATAGTAGTTGGTGCCGTGTAATCGCTCAGTCTCTCTGGAAACCTGACAGGTTTTTGAGGCAGCATCTTGTTTTATGCCTCTGGTAACAAACCTGTCAGGTCTGAACGCTTACAGTGCAAAAGGCCAGCAAATGCCAGCCCCACGGCCGTACCAGGGGGCGGGGCAGGCGGTTAAATGTGTTTACGAATACAGTATTATACAACCTGGCCTTAAGACCCCAATGAAGCCGGGTGGGCACGGGAAAGCGTTCAGGGATGATTTGGACAGCGGAAAACGGCCGTAACAAGCGGCGAAGTTCCCTGCTGCTGTATTTACGCAAAACGGGTGCATCTTCATGTTCTAATTCGACCTTCATCAATTTGGACAGCGCGTTGAGCCAGGAGTAGCGGTTATAGACCATGATGATGGCCTGCCCGCCGGGACGTAAAACGCGCCGGATTTCGCCGACCATGCGGGCGGGATCGGCCGTATATTGCAGGACACCGTGGGCGTAAACAACGTCAAAACTGGCCTCGTCATACTCAAGTGCTTCCCCGTTCATCGTTTGTAAAGCGCCCGTCAGGCCCTGCTGAGCAAAATTTTGGCGGGCCAGAGAGACGGCCGTTTCTGACAAATCGATGCCTGTCACCACGGCCCCACCCCGGGCAAAACGGGCCAGATCGATACCCACCCCACAGCCCACTTCGAGCAGCCGCTGCCCGGCGTAGCCGTCAAAATCGACCACCTGGGGCAAGTAGCGCAGCTTGTCAAAGCGGTAGGCGTCCAGTTCCCGAAAAAATTCGGCCGTACCCACCGGATGAACGGCTATTTCCAGGTCGTGGATATGGTCGTTCCAGTAAGCGGCAATGGCAGTAAGCAGCGTGTCGGGATAGGTCATGGGTGTTCGGTAATCAGTAATCCGTGTTCAGTATTCAGGGTTCAGTTTTCCGTTTTTCGTTATCCGTTTCTCGTTTTCCGTTAACCATTCCCCGTTTTCTGCTGCCACAGTTCCAGAACCATGAGGGTCCAGAGGCGGTGGCTGTGGTTGGCCTGACCGTTCAGATGTTCACTGAGCCAGCGCCGGATGGTTTGGGGCTGAAATAGGCCCCGACGGGTGATGGTAGATTCGGTCAAGGTATCGGTGAGCAGCGGCCGTAACGGGCCGCGCAGCCAATGTTTCAGGGGAATACTAAAGCCCTGTTTTGGTTTGTCCAGGATGGCAGCGGGTAAACGGCCGTTCATCGCTTGCCGCAATATCAGCTTGGTCTGGCCGTGCCGCATCTTCCAGTGGGGCGGCAAATTGAGAGCAAACGCCACCAGCCGGTGGTCGAGCAGAGGCACGCGGGCCTCAATTGAAGCGGCCATGCTCATCCGGTCCACTTTGGTCAGGATATTATCGGCCAGGTAAGTTTTGACGTCCACATACTGCTGTCGGGCCAGCAGATCGCGGCCGGCCGCCTGTTGGAAGTACGGTTCAACAAAACTGGGGGCGGAACGGCCGTTAACTGCCTGAGCCAGATCGGGTTGGTAAAGAGCTGCTTTATCCGCCGCCGTCATAAAACTCATCCAGCGCACGTGCTGCCAGGCGGCGGGCAGCGCGGCCCCTTCCACAAAGCGTTTGGCCTTGTTGATCAGCCCCTTTTTAGCCGGTTGGGGTGGGATGCGGTTGAGAGCGGCCGGCATAACTCGTTGGCGTACCAGCGCCGGCAGCCAACGATAATAGCGGTCGGCCTGCTGTGCCAGGTAGGTGTCATAACCACCAAACAGTTCGTCACCTCCGTCACCGGAAAGAACCACTTTGACCGAGCGGCCGGCCACCTGGGAAACCAAATAGGTCGGAAAGATAGAAAAGTCGGCCAATGGCTCATCCAGGTGGCCGGTAAGCTGTACAGCCAGATCGCTGATGTCCGGTGCCAATATCTCCTCCTGGTGGCTGGTGCCAAACTGCGCGGCAACCAGGCGAGCGTAGGGTAGTTCATTATAGCTGGCCTCGCCAAAGCCGATAGAAAAGGTGCGCACCGGCTGGCTCATGGCCCGGCTCATGCTGGCCACGATGGTGCTGGAATCAATGCCCCCGCTTAGAAACGCGCCCACGGGTACATCGCTAACCAGCCGCAGCCGGACGGCATCATCGATGAGTTCGCTTAAGGCTGCGATGGCGTCGGCCTGGCTGCCGCTAAACGGCCGTACCGGCACGTCCCAATATTGTTCAAGCCGCACCCCCTGGGCATCAAAGCGCAGCCAGTGGCCGGGCAGCAGCTTATGGACATTGTGTAAAATGGTGCGCGGGGCCGGAATGTACTCCACCGTCAGAAATTGGTCCAGCGCCAGCCGGTCAATTTCACGCGGCACGTCGGGATGGCAGAGCAAGGCGCTCAGCTCTGAGCCAAAGACAAGCTGCTCCCCCTGCGCCCAATAATAAAGCGGCTTAATGCCCAGTCGATCCCGTGCCAGAAACAACTGCTGGCGGGTCGTATCCCAAATGGCAAAGGCGAACATCCCGTTAAACCGGTCAAGGCACTGCGGCCCATACGCTTCGTAAGCATGAACAATCACTTCGGAATCGCTTTGGGTCGTAAAGTGGTAACCCTCTTTGACCAACTGCGCCCGCAGGTCGCGATAGTTGTAGATTTCGCCGTTGAAGACGAGCCAGAGGGTGCCGTCTTCGTTGCTAACAGGCTGCTGGCCGGTGACCAGGTCGATAATGCTCAGACGGCGCATCCCCAGCAGGGCTTTCTGGTCCTGATATATCCCGTCATCGTCCGGGCCACGATGGGTAAGGATCTGGCACATTTGCTGTAATAACGGTCGTTGAGCAGATTGGCTGCCGGCTAGAGAGATGATGCCACAGATGCCACACATGAATTTTGTTAGGGTAGAAACGGCCGTTTTTTGGCCATAACGGCCGTGCGGTCAGTTACTTTAGTCGTCGGGGACAGTTGTAGCTGGTAAATACGTTGGAGCTTTTCCGTATAGGCAGCAAAATTATATTTTTCTTCGGCAAATAGGCGGGCCTGCTGTCCCAGACGGGTACGCAAATCATTGTCCCCCAGCAAAGAGAGAATGCCTTCAGCCAGCGCTTCTTTAGTCGGTTCTACCAGATAGGCTATCTCATCGTTCAAGACGTGCATATGGGAATTAAGTTTGGTGGCTACCAGGGCTTTGCCCGCTTGCAGATAGCTGTAGATTTTCAAAGGCACCGATGTGCCGCCTGTTCGGGGTGAGACCAATACTTCGGCCAGATCCAGGTAAAGTACGGCTTCTTCGATAGGCACTGTGCCTATAAACTGGACGTGACTATTTAGCCCTATCTGGTTAGCCACTTCTTGCCAATGGGCAATTTGTTGGGTTTTGCCCCCTACCAGCAGGAAGTGGGCTTTGGGATTTTGCTCGACCACAATGCGGGCACTTTCTAACAGCAGATCCAAACCCTGGTAGGCTTCAAAAGTGCCGGTGTAGACAACCGGTAAGGCATCGTGCAGCAGCAGCCGCTGTTTAAGCTGGGTGATGGTGTTGGAATCGGCCGTTGCTTCCTGGGTAACAGGCAAATTCTCGATGGTCAATAGGGGCACACGCGGGTTGATGCTGCGGACCAACTGCTCCAGATCTGTGCCGATGGTAATCACGGCGTCACAGGTATTGAGGACCAGTTGTTCCAGCAGTTCGAACGAACGTACCAATGGCCACCAGTTGCCAAAGTTAAAATTATCAAGCTGGCGCGGTAGGCTGGAGTGCATGTCGTAAATGTGGCGCATGTTGAACAGCCAGGCCAGAAAGACGGCAAAAAAAGCGGCTTCTTCATGGGAATGAACGGCATCATACCGATAGCGCAGGGCTAACTTAAAGGCCAAGAAAAAGAGCAGGAGGTCAAGCAAGGGCTTGATCCATGACGGTCCAACCTTGACCTCTTTGACAAAAGGAACGCGCGGAATGCGGTGAATTTGCAGGTTGGATATTACCACATCCTGGCCTATATGGTAGGTTACCAGGTCAACCTCGTGACCCAAGACGGATAAGGCTTGCAGGCGTTGGTAAACGCTCAGTGGTGTTCCTCGCGGTTCTAAAAATGGTTGTGGGGCCAGCATTAAGATTTTCATAACCTGTCCTTTACACAAACTCTATCGTACGCAGCCTTTGGGGAGCTGTTTCCGGCAATTTGGTAGCTGCTTGCAGCAGTTTTTTGATGCTGCTGTTGAAGGTTAGCTGGGAAGTAGACAGCCGGTAGGCTTTGTCTACAATTTCGGCCCGGGCCTCTGGGTGACGCAGATAGTGGATAATGGTGTCGGCCAGTTTTGCCGGACTGGCGGCTGCATAATGAACGCCGGCTTCGTAGGCGGGGCAGTGGGGCAGCAGGTGTTCGGAGACTATCAGGGAGCGGTTGGGGGCAGCCAGGGCAAAACGAGAAAAGTTGTCGTCGTGCCAGGTGCGGGTAATGTTCAGGGTAATTTTGGCACGATTGAGAAAGTTGATACGTTCCTGACCAAAAATGAAAGGATTTTCTCGGTCGTCGGCGACGTACATGTCAACGCCCTGTTTTAACAGGTCTTCGCGAACCCGGTCGAGCAGTTGGCTGCGCCGCCGGCCGTGTCGATTGCCCATCCACAGGACGTCAATATCCCGCTCCAGGTTGAGGTCGGTATACCATTGGGGAGATGCTCCCCAAGGGGCAAAGACAGTGGGCAGGCCGTGCCGGCTGTGAAGCCGGGAATAAACGGCCGAACTGTCAGAAAAAACGTTTAGGATACCTTTGTTATAGGCGTAATAATAGTCACCAACGTAACGAAAACGAAGTACCCGAGATTCAAGATGTGAAAAGAGGGGGTGGATATTGTTGGTCGGATCGAGCCTATATTTGAGCCGCTCTAACCAGGAACGCATGCTGCCGACCAGACGGGTTAAAAGCCAGGGCAGTCGCAGGTCGGGCAGTCCTTCCGTGTTCCAGTGGAGCAGCAGCGGTCGTTTTGCAGTCGGCCATCGCGCCAGTTGTTGGACAATGGGCAGGAAAGGACCATAGGGAGCAAAGGTGAAGACAATATCTGCCTGTTGGGGAACGGCCGTATTTGCTTGAAAGAAAAACGGCCGTTGTCCTAACTGTTGCAATTCATAATGTATTGCATTGGCAATTTCATCTTCTTCATACCACTTAACCACGGCTATAGCATAAGCATTTTGGGGCATGGTGTTCACATGTCAGCAGCACATCTTTGTTTTCGTTTTGCAAATCATAGGAACGACGGTATGACTGAAGCGAATGAACAAAGGTTTCAACTAATAAATTGGGCACAAAAGCTGTTAAGCCATACTGAATTTTGCCAGGGCAATCTTACAAGGCTCCTTATCCTGCTTCAAGCAATGACCATGGACCATAGACGACAGACGATGGGTTTTTATGCTCGAACCCGATCAAAAAAAGCCGTCAGTTTTAGATAAAACTGACGGCTTTGGGTTATAGGGTTATGGGGCCAGATAAGCCATTTGAGGCGTTAACTAAGCGGCTATTCGGCGGCGGTGACTTGGGGTCGCGTCATACCAGACGTATTAACGCCCAGGTCGGCCAGACTGTCCTGCAAGATCTGAATGATATAGAGGCCGTTGTGGGCATAGGCTCCTGTGTCTTTGGCCACGTATTGGTAATTGTAGGCTGCCCGCAGCAGACGTGGCGTCCAATTGTTGTATTGATTGTCCCGATTTCTTTCGTCGGCATCCACCACACCATTGTCGTTCAGGTCGTTAAAGTAATAGGGATGCTGGGCCGACGTATAAGCAATGGGTGCACCAACTGCCTCACGTGCATATTCCTGAATTGCTTCGTAAAGCAGCTCGTGCAGATATTCAATCTCAAAAGCCAACCCTTGCTCAGCATCACCGTTGCCGGAGTAATCAATGGGCCGCACCCGAATATCAGGCAGATCGTCGGCTGATGTCACATTCTCATGACAGGTGGTGCAAGACTCAAACTTCACTTCCTGGGCATGGACCGAGTGACATTCAGAGCAGCTATCAAAAGCGGGCACATGGGGATTACGGCCGATATAGTCACGGCCGGCATATTCATAGGCACCTTGCGCTTCGGTCCCAAACAGAGTAGCCCCGGCCGAGAAGTAATGGATATTTAAGAAACGCAGCTGCTCCGAAACGGTGTCGGCCGGCTGGTCGCCAATCAGACGATTCATGCTGGTAGTCGATTCCCGTCCTTGATGGCATTGCAGACAGGTGTTGCTGCCGGGATCGTCCAGAGAAAGAACGGCCCCGCTGGGGAAGGTCACTTGTTCCACTTCATAGATGGTGTAGGTGCCCAGGTTGTCGTGGCAGGTAGAGCAGCTCAGGCTGGAGGAGGGCGGCTGGCTAATATGAACGCCATTCTCCAGGAAGAAGGGTAAGCCGGTGGCCGTATGGCACTTACTGCATGTGGCCGGTACTGCGCCCTGCGCGTCCCAATAACGGAAAGCGGTTTCGGTGTGGGCAAAGTGGCCGTGGTCGATGCGGCGTGCGTTTTCCATGTCAACTGGCTCAGAGATGACCTCATTCAAACTGTTAATCGAGTCGTGGAGCAGTTGGATGATATATTTGCTGCCATGAGCATAGCTGCCAGAATCCTTGAGGGAAACCTGATAATTATAAGCCGCTTTGGCCAGGCGGGGGGTCCAGGTGTTATAGCTGTTGGCTCGCGTGGCTTCGTCGGCGCTTATTTGACCATCACCATCGGTATCAATAAAAAAGTAGGGGTGACTGCTGGCGTAGCCGATGGCCGTGCCGGGCACTTCCAGAGCGTAACGCTGCATCGCAGTTATAAGTATTTCTTGCAAATTGCGGATTTCAAAGTAGATGCCCTGGGTTAAGTTCCCATCCCCAGAAAAATCGGCCATTGACCCCTGGGTGCGGATGTTAACCAGATCACCGGCGGTGCGCACGTTTTCGTGGCAGGTAGTACATTTTTCCACCTGCACTTCAAGGGTGTGGGGGTTATGGCAGTCGACGCAAGTCTGGAAGGGGGCGGGGTGGTCGAAACGGCCGTCATATACCTGCCCTTCATATTCATACCCACCCATAGCCAGGGCGCCATGTTGGGTTGCGGCTGCGGCATAAAAGTGAATATTGGTAAAACCCAGGTCTTCAGCAACTACATCTTCGTCAGCCGGAGTTAATCCGGCATTTTCGATTGAGGCGTTAACCGTAACTGTGGAAGCACGTCCCTGATGGCATTCCATACAGCGAGCCTCAGCCCCTAACGCGTGAACTTCTGCGCCGGAAGGGAAGGTAACGCTGATCAGGTTGCTGGCCACGGGGTTGTGACAGGCTTCGCAGGTAATCACGGTGCCGATGGGAGCCGGATTATTGACGACGCCAAACTCGCTGCCGTCCATCCCTAAATAATCGAGATAGCCGGTCGTAGAATGGCATTTGGCACAGGTGACGGGTACCTCTTGATTATCTGTACCATCCCAGTTGGTAAAGGAGCGCGACTCGGCGTTGGCATGGGGTGAACTGGCCCACTGCTGTTCAAAGGGAATATGGGCAATGGCTGGCTCCAGCATAATTTCTACGGGCACTTCGACCACGCGAGTAACCTCAACTTCCACTGTTTCGCCGGGAACTTCAACAACTTGTTCCACGATGCGGGTCACTTCCACCGGTTCGGCTTCGCGGCAGGCCACAATGATGCCGCCCAGAACCAGCAACAAAATTGTTGTAATTAACCAACTATACTTCTTGGAAATCATGCCAACCCTCCTTGATTAGGTAGCATATGTCACATAAAGGAATCCGTTTCTACTATTCCTAGCCTATAGTATACAAAAATTTTCCCTTATTACAAATTGGTATAACGTAGGACAAATTAGCTTTGTCCGGGCAATTCGGTAAATTGTTTTACAGATGGCAACTTGTTCCTAAACTCGCCATTGACAATATTGTTGTCTGAATGTGAAGGATATGTTATATTTTTTAGAGGCAAATTGGGTTTATGTATGGGGTCTATTTCTGTTCAATGGTCTCCCCTGACAGTATTGAGGGTCTGGTCAGCAAGCTGGCCATAGTCAGAAAAACATAAGCGTTTAATCTCAAAGGAAGTCGGCCGTGAATATCAAGCTCTTTCCCTTATTTGTGATCATTTCTATAGTAGGCTTGGCGTCCGCCTGTGTCAGTCCACCTGGCCCTGTAGGACCGCAAGGCCCAACTGGCCCCCAAGGGTTGCCCGGTGCGGACGGTGCGGCCGGTGCGCCTGGACCGGTCGGTGCGCCTGGAGCCGATGGCCTGAGTTACGAGCATCCCACCTTTGCCGGCAGCCCCACCTGCGCCGAGTGCCATCAGGATATCTACGACAAATTTGTCCTGAGCGGCCACAACTGGAAGCTGAATGCTGTGATTGATGGCCAGCCGCCGGACTACCCTTTTAGCAGCCTCCCCTCACCGCCCGAAGGCTATACCTGGGATGATATTTCCTACGTCATTGGCGGTTACAACTGGAAGGCCCGCTTTATTGACCATGACGGGTTTATCATTACCGGCGACGAAGATGCCACCACCCAATACAATTTGTTTAATGCCCGCCTCGGTTTGGGGGATGATTGGGTCGCTTACAACGCCGGCCGTGAGAAACCGTATGATTGTGGCAGTTGTCACACCACCGGTTATAGTTCGGTTGGTAATCAGGATGGCTTGCCGGGCCTCATCGGCACCTGGGCTTTAGACGGCATTCAATGTGAAGCCTGTCACGGACCGGGTAGCCTCCATGTGGAAAATCCTCTGGCCTATAATTTGTTGGTAGACCGGGAGCCTGCATCTTGTGGCCAATGTCACATTCGGGGTGAAGGACCGGAAACAGTGCCGGCCTCCGGTGGCTTTATTCGCCACCACGAGCAGTATGATGAGCTGTTTCAAAGCAAACATTCGGTCATCAACTGCGTCACCTGCCACGATCCCCACGAGGGCGTCATTCAACTGCGCCAGGCCAATGAGCAGACAACGCGCACCACCTGCACTAACTGCCACTTCCGCGAAGAGAAATACCAGAATATTGAAGTACACCAATTGGTCAGCGTCAGTTGTATTGACTGCCACATGCCCCACGTCACCAAAAATGCGGTAGGAGATGCCGACCGCTTTGCCGGCGACATTCGTACCCATATGATGGCTATTAACTATGACCTGGAGAGCCAGTTTACCGAGGATGGGCTGTTTGCTCTCCCCCAACTGTCGCTGGACTTTGCCTGCCGTAGCTGTCACATTGAAGATGGCCTGGCCCGACCGCGTTCGGTTGAGGTGCTGCGGGAGGCGGCCATTGGTTACCACCTACCCCCCTATCTGCTGAGGGCCGTCGAGCTGGAACCGGAACCGGTAGTTGAGCCGCTAGAAGAGAATGACCTGGATGATATAGAAGAAGATGAATAATCTGCTGCCCCATCGAACAACCTGGCCTATGGTGGTTGTCCTCCTTCTTGGGGTGTGGCTGCTGTGGGCGGACCGGGCTTATGAGGTTCAGGCTGAACCGTTGGCGGCCGGCGTGGGTGAGGCCGGAAGGCCAATTCATGCCAATTTGCCCTCCGACTTATCCTGCCGCACCTGTCACGGGGCCACTGATGCCGAATTGACGCTGCCGTCGGGGGAACAACTGCCGGTTTGGGTAGATGTGGGCGCATTAGATCGGTCAGCCCACGGGCTGATGACGGAATCGCCGCTGGTGTGCACCGATTGTCACCGGCCGGCGTCTGAGTATCGTTTTCCCCATGACGCAGTAGAAACGGCCGATCTGGATACCTACCGCCAGGTGCGTGCCCAAAGTTGTGAACATTGCCATACTCCCCATTTGACCAGCCACCCCGGCCCTGAAAGTGATAACCCCGTTCTCTGTACCGACTGCCATACCGGCCATGAGGTGGTGACAACGGCCGTTTGGCAATCTGGGGCTGCCACTCCCACCTGTTTGACCTGCCATGAAGACGACGATCCCCAGCGGCTGACCGGCTTAATCCAGGCCGGGATGTTTGCCGCCCAGGCCGATGATCTCTACTGCCTCTCTTGCCACACCCAGCCGGACTTGAGCCTGACGCTGGCCAACGGGGATGTGCTGGATTTGACGGTAGACCCGGATGATCTGCACCATTCGGTCCATGGAGCGGGCAATGAGTGGCAGCCGTTGACCTGCACCAATTGTCATGAGAATTATTTATATCCCCACGAGCCGGTAACGGCCGTTTCTGCCCGTGACTATTCATTAGAAAAATATACTACCTGTGCCACCTGCCACGAGCAAAATTACCATGAAACATTAGATGATGTGCATGGGGCGGCGTTGGCTGAAGGGCAGTTAGAAGCAGCCATGTGTACCGATTGTCACGGTGCCCATGATACGCAGCCGCTGCGCGGGGCCAATCTGGAAATTGGGCTTACCTGCCAACAATGTCACAGCACCATTTATGAGGAATACGCTGACAGCGTGCATGGGGCAGCCCTGATAACTGAGGGCAATCTGGATGTGCCCACCTGCATTGATTGTCATGGGGTTCACAATATTGCCCCCATTACCACCCAGTTCCGGCTGCAATCGCCCCAAACGTGCGCTCAATGTCACGTGGACGAGGAGCTAATGGGGCAGTATGACATCTCGACTGATGTTTTTAACACGTACGTGGCCGACTTCCACGGCACGACGGTGACGTTGTTTGAACATGAAGGATTTGAACATGATGATCCGCTGATTCAGACCAATATGGCCGTTTGTTCTGATTGTCACGGCGTTCACAACATCATGGCCACGGATGATCCCCACGCCGGTATCAGCATCAAAGAGAATTTACTGATCACCTGCCAGGAGTGCCATCCAGGCGCCACGGCCAACTTTCCCGATGCCTGGACCAGTCACCACCAGCCCTCGCTGCAGCATAATGTGTTGACCTTCCTGGTAACAACCTTTTACCAGATTTTCCTGCCGCTGGTACTGGGCTTCTTGACTTTCCTGGTCCTGACCGACATTTACCGGCGCATCCGCTTCCGCCTGCAAACCAATTAGGGTTTTACCGCAGAGGGCGCAGAGAGCGCAGAGGGATAAAGAGATATGGTTCAACCAATGGGACCTGGCCTTTACCAACTATCTGCAAATTGTCATTCCGACCAACGGGAGGAATCTTTCCGGTTGGCACAACAATTTGTCCGGCTGAGTCGAAAGATTCCTCGCTCCGCTCGGAATGACATGGCGCTGTTTGAGTGTATGTATGAATGAAGAGCGTGTAGACGATAAGCCGGTTGTGGTTGAAGGGAATGGATCTGGTAATTTGGTGCAGGCGGCAGAAACGGCCGTTCCGCCCACGCCTGCTGACGACACCATCCCACCCGATAACGGCAACGAGCGCATTGTTTTAGACGAATATCCCCGTTTTCGCCTGATGGCGCGGATTGAACACGCCATTCTGATGACCAGCTTTACTATTTTAGGCATTACGGGACTGCCTCAGATGTATGCCCAATGGGATTGGGCACGCTGGATGATTAACGTTATGGGCGGCATCGAAATGGTGCGCGTTATCCACCGCTGGATGGCCGTTTTGCTGGTCATTGGCGCGTTTTATCATATCTTCACTTCTCTCTATCGGGGGTATGTACAGCGTGAGCGGATGCGAATGCTGCCCGTTCCGATCGATTATTACAATATGGTCGATTATGTGAAGTACAACCTCGGCTTTATCGATGAACATCCTAAAATGCCAAAGTTTAATTTTGGCGAAAAGCTGGAATATTGGGCGGTGGTTTGGGGAACGGTGATTATGGTCATCACCGGCTTTATGTTGTGGAACCCGATTGCCACAACGGCTATATTGCCCGGCCAGATTATCCCCGCTGCCAAAGCTGCCCACGGCTACGAGGCGTTATTGGCTATCCTGGCCATCGTCATCTGGCATATGTACAACGTGCATATCAAACATTTTAACCCCAGTATTTTTACCGGCAACCTGCCCCGCCACCAGATGGAAGAAGAACACGCCCTGGAATTGGAGCGGCTGGAAGCCGGTGGCCATCCCTGGCCCGAAATTGACGCGCCGGTCCTGGCCGACCGCCGCCGCAAATTCTTCATCTTTAGCGCCGTGGCCAGCGTGATTATTCTGGTGGTCCTCTATTGGGCATTTACTTTTGAAGAGACGGCCATTACGACCATTCCCCGTGTCACTCGCGACGTGTTCGTGCCCCTGGTGACGCCCTCCCCCTAAAAACGGTAATCGGTAATCGGTAATCGGTTGTTTCACCGATTACCGATAACGGATGACGGATAACTGGTTACGAGTGCATCTGCCACCGGGCATCCAGCCGGCTCATCAGGGTGCCTACCAAAATAATCAGCAAAATGGGAATGCTCAGGCGTAAGACAAAAAACGCCATAATCGTTAAAGTTGCTAATAACTCGTTCATCGTCCACCTCCAGCTTCATAGGTACTCTGTTATAATTACATACACAGAGTAACATGGCCAGAGGCGGCAATCTATTGGGATTTTTACCCATCTTTTGGCTCTTTGGATATTCAGGGGGTTGATAAACCGCAATGCGTAATGCGTAAAACGTAATCTGCGCAGCCCATTATGGGGTTACTCCGCAAAATTTGCGCGATATGCGTTAATCTTATCAAAGATTACGCAGATTTCGCAGATGAAAACCAAATCTGCGTAATCTGCGCCATCTTTGATGATTTTGGTTGCGGCTTCGCTGCGGTATGCTTTACGTTTGGTTATGGGGTGGTTTCCCCATACGGCTACAGCGTAATCATTCCCTTTTCAATGGCGTAGCGTACCAACTCTACCCGGCTTTGTAAATTCAGCTTACGCATAATATTTTCCCGGTGCCGGTCTACGGTTTTGACGCTGATTGATAAATCCGCACCAATTTCGCGGTTGGTGTGGCCTTCGGCAATGCAGATTAGAACCTCGCGCTCGCGGGGGGTGAGGTCTTCAACGGCCGTTTCATCCCCATCCGTCCGCTGCAAAAAATCTTTCACCAGCAGCTTCGCCAGACTGGGGTAAAGGAAAACCTGCCCCTGACTGACGGTGCGAATGGCGGAAACGAGGTCGTCGGGGGCAGCCCGTTTGGGCACATACCCAGAAGCTCCGGCAGCCAACATTTCAAAGAAATATTGTTCATCTTCGTGCATAGTGAGGGCGATCACGGCCGTTTCTGGGTTTGCCTCTTTAATACGGCGCGTGGCCTCAATGCCGCTCATGCCCGGCATGGCCACATCCATAATGACCACATCCGGTTTTAATTCGGCCGTGGCGGCCAGCGCCGAGTGGCCGCTGCCCACCTCGCCCACAATTTCCATATCCGCTTCTGCCTGGAACAGCATGCGCAGTCCGGCTCGCACGATTTGATGGTCATCGACCAATAATAAACGAATCTTATCCATCTCTATCTCCGAGATAATTTACCACAGAGAGCGCAGAGAACGCAGAGAAAAGAGAAAACTTTGCGTTCCTTCGATGTTACTCAGAGCTTGCGCCGAGCTTGTCGAGGTGACATGCCTTTGCGTCCTTTGCGGTTAACTTGTGCCGTGGCCGTTTCCTATGGTACGCGGGAT
>JAWOIM010000595.1:0-16294 GCA_046484685.1 Chloroflexota bacterium
TATAAGGCAGGAGCCAAGTTTTACAATAGAGAAAGATACATCATAAGCTATATAGGGTATTCTATGAACCGGACATTGTAAATTACATGGATTAGGAGACCCCTGCAGTGACAAAAAAAATAGCTTTATTGACCCTTACCACCATTATTATTTTCTTTGCCATGCCCTTAATTGCTTATGCGTACGAAAGGATAACTGATGGCGGATTTGAAACAGGCAGCCCGTCCCCCTGGGATGTTGTGGTAAACAGTTCTTTACAAGTTGTAGAATCATCTGAGGCCCCGGTACGCACGGGCAGTTATTCAGGTGCTATTTCATTGACGGGCACCCATAACGGCGGGCACGTGGGGCAGAGCATAGAATTTGTAACGCAGCCGGCGCAAGGAAGTAATTTTGCCCTGGCGGGCTGGGTTTATGTGCCCAGCAGTGAAACAAATTTTAACACGGCCCGGGTTAGAGTTCGGTATTATCAAACGTCTACGTGTGCCAATAATCCAGTTTTGTTTACCTCGCCTGCTTTTGATATTAATGTTCGTGATGAGTGGATACCCTTTCAATTCATTACAGAAATACCGGTTGGTGTCGAATGTGTTACGCCCCTGCTGGAAATTAGCCGACTTGATACCGGTGCCCCGCTTACTGTTTATTGGGATGACATAACGTTTTATGACTCAACCCCAACGGCCGTTTCACTCCTCTCTGCTACCACCACCGGCACGACCGATTTTATTCACCCATCCTTCTGGCTCATGGCCGGCCTGTTGGCTGTCCTGAGCTGGTCGTTTTTTAGACGCAAGGAAGCGGCACAGACCTGACCGGTCTGCCGGCCGTCAGCGCTTTTAACTGCGAAATCAGGAGATTATGAGAATGTATCGTCAACGAACAGGCTTTTTAGGCACATCTTTATTTTTAAGCATCGGACTGCTGATGATCATGTTTGGTGCAATCCGGTCGGCGTATGCCTTTGCTGGCGGTTATGCCTTAGAGTTTAATGGTAGTACAGATTATGTGGCGTTGGGACCCACCAGCGATATCATTGGACTTGATTGGCAAACAATTAAATCTGTTAGCGTATGGGTTAAGCCAACAAGTCCTGGACCTGTGGTTGGTGGTGCTGACCAGGCTGACTTAATTGTTGGAGATCATCCTCGTTGGTTTGGCATCAGTCACGGCACTGTATCTGGTCAGGATAGGTTGTGGGTATGGAATTTTTCTAATTCAAATGCTGTGATTTCGATACCTTATGAAGTAAATGAGTGGGCCTATATTACGTTAGTTCATAATCATACAATGCTCTCAGCTTACAAAAACGGGGTTCTGATCAACACTGTTCCCACTGATATCACTGCCCCTGGGCATCCGGGAGCGATTGGCGGAATAAGGTTGCGGATTGCCGGAATGGTTGCTGCTAACTATAACAACACATTTTCGGGGCAGATCAGTGACGTTCGTATTTGGAGTACGGTACGTTCAACCGATCAAATTCGCGAAGATATGTACCGATTCCTTCCTGCTGACGCATTTGGCCTTAGTGCTTATTATCAAATGACTGATGGGTCCGGTACAAGCCTCTCTGATGATAGTATCAATGGTCATTCAGGCACATTGCAAGGGACCCCTGAATGGATAGCCTCAGGTGCCTTTGCCGGGCCGCGTAACGCCCTGGCTTTTGACGGCAGTGATGATCATGTGACGTTAGGTGTGAATGCCAATACCGTATTGGGCGGCGCTTGGGCCGCTGCCAAAACGGCCGAACTGTGGGCCAGACCGACCGGCAGCGCCCCCAGCGTCGGTACGGCCGCAGCCGGCGATATCCTTTTTGCCGGCCCCAATTGGGGAATTTCTCAGGCTAACTTAGGCGCTGGCGCTGGCGATCGGCTGTATGTCTGGAACAATGATGGCAGTGAAGCTGCCCTGCCTATTGCCTACAGCGGCAGTGAGTGGGTTCATATCACCCTGGTCCACGAGGGTGGCACTCTGAGTGCCTATCGCAACGGTATCTTCGCCGGCAGCATGGCCAGCGGCGGCACCATTGCTGATGGCGACCTGTTTGTGGGGGGTGGTTTAGGCAGCGGGCAATATTTCCAGGGCGAGCTAGACGAACTGCGCTTATGGAGTGGGGGGCGGACGGCCGCCCAAATACAAAGTAATATGTTCCAAACACTGGCCGGTAATGAAAGCAACCTGGCCGCCTACTACCGTTTTGATCAGTATAACGCCGCCGATCAGACCATTCTCTATGACATTACCGCCAACAACCTGCACGGCACGTTGCAGAATATCAACCCCGCTACGGCTTGGGCTGCCTCCACCGCCTTCAACACCTGGATCGGCAGCGACAGCACCGGCTGGCTGGACGGCCGTAACTGGAGCCGCACCACAGCTCCTACTGCCGCCGCTAATGTCAGCATCCCCAATTATCCCAACAGCCTGGGATCCGTTCTGACCGGCACGGCTGCCGTCGATAATCTCACTATTGCTGCCGGCGCTACCCTGACGCTTACCACCGATGGCGAACTAACGATAGGCGACTGGCTGCACGTGGCCGGGACGCTGGTCAATAACGGCCGTATTCAACAAACGCTGCCCGTTAACGGCAGCGACGACGTCCACTTCCTGGACAACGGCGGCACCTATGGCGGCGTTACTATCAATGCCAACAGCTTAGACCTGGGCAGCACCTTAGTCTCTATCCGCAGCAACCAGCAGTGTACCAGCGTGCCCGGCGAAACCGTTCTGCGCTGTATCGACATCTCGCCCACCACCAACAGCAATCGGGACGCCACGATCACTTTCTACTTCTTGCAGGATGAAATGGGCCTCTCCGACTGTAACAGCGTGGATGCCTACCATTGGGATGGTGCAAACTGGGAAGTGTTAAGCCTTGATCCCAGTTACGGGGTAGACGGCCGTGACTGCTCGATGGAACCCTACTCTATCCGCGTCACCGGCGTCACTGACTTTTCTCCCTTTGTCCTGGCTGTAGATGATGCCCCTACCTCGGTCGCCCTCCTCACTATCAGCAGTGCGGCGGCGGCGCTGCCTTTGGGCCTCGTCATTCTCTTGCTGCTGCTCAGCCTGTTCAGCGGCCTGGCCCTGACCCGGAGAAGCCGTAGTCGGTAATGTCGCTGCGCGACCGCTTCGCGTACGATAATCGGTGATCGGTGATCAATCATTTAGGGTAGTGTGCAGCAGCCACTGCTGCACACTACCCACGCCTCTCCTCCTCACCAGGGCTTTTCAGTAGTCGGCAATTGTGCCTTATGGTAGCCGAGGTATCCTTACCTCGCCGTGTGAGTGCGCCAGGTAGGCGGCGCGGTTGGGAAACCGCGGCTACAGGGACAACTGAAAAACCGTGTGGATTGAACCAGATTATGGCAGCGTTTTGTGGGAGACCTGACAGGTTGGCAAACTTTGCTTGCACCAAACCTGTCAGGTCTGTGCCCCACGATTCCTTGCTATACTCATTGAACCATTGAACCAGGGCTGATGGTATTTCCCTTATGGTAAGATAGAATGGTAACTATCGTCTATTGTCCGTCGTCCATGGTCTATTTTCGTAGGAGACACATTCATGAGCCAACAGCAGCAACCGGTTACCCATACCGATGTCATCGTCGTAGGGGCCGGCCCTCTGGGTATTGAGATGGCCATTACCCTGGCGCGGGCCAACGTTGATTATATCCTGATCGAAGCGCGGCAAATTGGGGACGCTATTTCCCGCTGGCCGCCCAACACCTATTTCTTTAGCACCCCGGAGCATGTGGCTCTGGCCGGTGTGCCCCTCCACAACCTGGACCAGCGCAACGTCAGCGGCGAGCAATATCTGGCCTATCTACGCACGCTGGTAGAAATGTTTGACCTGAATTTGCGTTTGTATGAGCCGGTAACGGCCGTTACCCGCCAGGCAGACAGTTCGTTTATGGTGCAAACCGCCCCGCGCCGGGGCACACAAACCTACCGCGCCCGCTACGTCATTATGGCCACCGGCGGCATGGCCGGACCGCGCCTGCTGCATATTCCCGGTGAGGATCTGCCCCACGTTTCCCACTACTTCCCCGGCCCCCACCCCTATTTTCGCAGCCGGGTATTGATTGTGGGGGGTAGAAATTCGGCCGCCGAAGCCGCCCTGCGCTGCTGGCGGGTGGGGGCACAGGTGACGTTGAGCTATCGTCGTCCCAGCCTGGACTTTGACCGCGTGAAGCCCCATCTTTCTGATGACCTGGCCACGCGCCTGGACAAAGGGGAGATCGGCTTTTTACCGGCGACCGTGCCGGTCAAGATTACGCCCCACTATGTAGAACTGGCCTCGACCGAGGATGGCTTGACGGCAAACGGCCGTACCCTCCGGCATGAAACAGATTTTGTGCTGCTTTGTACCGGCTTTACGGCCGATATGGACCTGTTGGCCGCCGCCGGGGTGGATCTGCTTGGTGAGCGCCGGGTTCCTGCCTTTGATCCCCACACCATGGAAACCAACGTGCCCGGCCTGTTTGTGGTGGGTACGGCCGCCGGCGGCACGCAGGAACGGTTTGAATATTTTATCTCTACCACCCACGATCACATCCCCCGTATTTTGAAAGCGATTTTAGGCCATGTGCCGGCCGATTTGCGTCTGGGCACTATTAAGGCCCGCAACAATGCCGTTACGTGGGAAGAGGTCAAGACAAATTAGTAGCGTATTGCGTATTCCGTATTCAGTGTATCGTCCATCGTCTACCCCTGATTTAATCAGGGGCCAGAGTCCACCACCAGAGGAGAATATAATGCCAAAGATAACACACCTATTACTTTCTTTATTTGTAGTTACAACCATATTTTTAGCAGCCTGCACACCGGAGGCTGCCCCGGAACCAGCGACCACTCTACCGGAACCAACAGATGTGGCAGAGCTGGAACCCACGGCGGAGCCGGAGCCCACGGCGGAGCCAACAGCCACTGAGGACGCGGAAGGTCCACCGGTGACGGAGGCGGATCTTTCCCTCTATATGGAGGCAGAAGAGAGAGCCGCTTACGGGGAAATTCCGATAGATGATACGGCCGTTCCTGCTTTTCACGAGGCTTATCTAACCGCCCTGGCCAACGATCCGGCCTTGCTGCAAGACCCTTACGCCGTAGCCGACTTGTTCATCGACACCACCCGCCGCTTGTCTGACGAACCCATTCCCTACGAAGAGAGTTTTTATCTGCCGGCCGCGGCCGATGAAGCCATCTTTATTTTCATTCAGGGCGAATACAAGGATGATTCTGTGTGGGGCCACAAAATTCGGGTAGAATTAAGCCTGCAAGATGACGGGTGGCAACTGGAATGGGCCGGTGAACAATGGCGCTGCCGTCGCGGTGATGCCGATCTGATCGAAAACTGGCACACCACGCTCTGCCCGTAAACCGTAAACCGTCATCCGTTATCGGTTATCGGTAATCCGTAATCCGTAGGCCGTAATCCGTTATCGGTTACCCGTAGGCGAAGCGGTCGCCCCGCGACATTACCGCTCAACAGTCACCGTTTCCAAAGAGCTCAAAATGGGCGCAGCGCACCATAACTTGTCATTATTCGTAACTACTAGGCCTCTCCAGAGTTTTACCGCAAAGAACGCGAAGGACGCCAAGAAATCCTGAGAACTTTGCGCTCTTTGTGCCCTTTGCGGTTAGTAGATATGAAAATTCATCGTCTATGGTCCATCGTCCATGGTCTATTTTCAGAGGAGGTAAAATGAACCAGGCACACTTTGTCAGTTTTTCCAGCAGTCATGATCTGAATCGGGTGGTGGCCGGGGAACAGTTTACGGCCACCTGGCGCGTGCGTAACGGGGGCACAACCACCTGGGGACAGGGGTATGAGGTGCGCCACATTCATGCCGCTCAGGGCAGTACGCGCCTGACAGGCCAGGATCGGTTTGCCTTAACGGCCGTTTCCAGCAAAGCCAGTGTCGCTCCCGGTGAAGAAACGGAAATCAGCCTGACCATGACCGCGCCTGCCCCCCGTGACCGCCGTTACTTTACCGATTGGCGGCTGCACGATCCGCAGGGACGGCCGTTTGGCGATATTATCTGGCTGCGGCTTGTGACCGTGGCCCCGCCGCCGCCACCTCCGTCCGGCCACCTCACCAGCAACAGCCAATACATAGACGACCACACCATTCCCGACGGCACTCCCCTGGAAGAAGGCACCCAGTTTCTCAAACAGTGGGTGGTGCGCAACACCGGCCAGCGCAAGTGGAACGAAAATTACCGGCTCGTCTTTGTCAATGGGGATATGAGCATGGCCGGCTCGGCCACTCACCGCATCCCGCAGGCCAACCCCGGCGAGGAAGTGGTGCTTTCTATAGAGATGATGGCCCCGCCGGCCCGCAGCCAGGCTTACATTAGCTCCTGGCGCATCCATGATGACCGCAACATTCCCTTTGGGGATCATTTGTGGGTCAAATTTCATGCCACACCGAAAGCGAGCGGCTTTGGCATCACCCCTTATTCCCAAAACGATGCCCGCTGGAAAAATCAGATTCTGGGCCACGGGCCGCGCACGTTTGGCCAGTTTGGCTGCCTGGTGGCTTGTTATAGCATGATGCTGAGCGGCTTTGGCGAAAACTTAAACCCGCTGGAACTGAATAACCGGCTGCGGCCGCTGCCCCAACATGGGTTTAATGGCTCGGACGTCTTTTTTATGGGGCCGGCCGTTCTCATCGATCACGTTAAATATTGGGGCAACTTTTCCACCCATGCCGGTATTCCCCACACGCAGCATGACGCCAACCTCATCGGCCGTATTGATGAATACCTGGCGCGGGGCGATGGTGTCATTCTACAGGTGGATACGGATCCCAACACCCCCTACAATTTTCGCCTGACGCAGCATTGGGTGCTGGCCCTGGCCCGGCAGGGGAATGATTACCTGGTGCTGGACCCGATTGACGGGCAGGCGATTTCGCTGCTGAGCAAGTATGGGCAGCAGCAGCGCCCTCAGGCGCCGGAGCAGGCTCTGCGCGAGGCAATTAAGTCAGCCCTCTTTTACCGCTCGACGCGGGTGTCGCGGCCGGTCGAACCACCGCCGGTCGATCCGGGCGGCAGCAGCCATATCGGCGAGACGGACCTGGCCTATACCGGTCCGGCCTGGTCGTTTAACCGCTGTTTAATCGGGCTGCATGATCGGGCCGACCGCCATCCGCAGCCGGCCGACCACGCCATTGCTGCCGGTCGCTTCGAGTCGATCAAGGTGCAGAGCGGCGTATTGCCGGCTGACATGAAAGCGTATAATGCCCAGTTTTATCTGTGCCGTCTGTTTGAATCGTGGAACGGCCGTCACGTACCCGTGGCCGCCTTTGTCGATACCGTCTCTAATGACATTGAGCGGCTGGTCAACGCCGGTGTAGAGTATTTTGAGTTTCACAACGAACCCAACCTGACCCACGAAGGCTTAAACGCCCAGGGGGTGCCCGGCTCCTGGCGCAACGGGGCCGAGTTTGCCCAATACTTTATCGAAGGGCGCAATCTGCTGCGCCGCCGCTTCCCCGGTATCAAGGTGGGCTTTCCCGGCCTGTCTCCTGGTCCCAGTACGCCTTACCAGTTTGGCCACGACCGGGGATTTCGCCTGGATCATCAGGAATTTCTCAACGGCGCCGTGGCCGCCATTCGCGAGGCCGACTTCCTCGGTGTTCACGCTTATTATGTCAATATGGAAGAGGTGCGGCGTATGGCCCTGGCCGAAGTGCAGATGTACCGGCAGCGCTGGCCGGGCAAGCTGCTCTTTGTGACCGAGTTTAGCAATCCCGATCCCGGCCGTAACATTCCGGCCGCGGAGAAGGGACGGCAGGCCAAAGCTTTTTACCGGATGATCGGCGACATACCGGGCGTGGGCGCAGCCTACTACTTTATTGTCTCCGGCACCGGTTGGGACCACCAGGCGCTGCGCCGCAATGCCGACGGCCGTTCTACCGGTATTGTGGAGGCGATGTTTTAAGTAAAAAGTAAGAAGTATGAAGTAAGAAGTTATATTGTTCCTAAACAGTAGCTACTAAGCCTTTTAGGAATTTACCCGGCAAGCATGGCGCTAAACCGACCAAACTCTCTGCGTCTACTTCGGCTACGCTCAGCACAAGTCTGCGTCTCTGCGTTAGTAGTTTGACAATGTTAGACTCTACCAAATGGGCTGAAATCAGGAAGTATGCAAAGCATACTTAAGAACGAAAGTTCAATCAAGTGTGGGACTCGTCATTCCCGCGAAGGCGGGAATCCATGTTTTTGAAGGAGTGGATGCCTGCGAAGGCAGGCATGACACCCTCAAGTTCCGTAGGTTATTTAATCCTCGTTCCTTGAGAAGCGGTTAACGTGCTTCAGCACGTTTCCCAATTTTAGCTGCCGAATTCCATTCGGTAAAGACCAAGGCAGCTAATTTAACATTGTCAAAGTAGTTACCCTAACCAGCGCTAACGGCCAGGACGTGCAGCGTGAGTAGAATGTAGTCAAGGCGGTGCTGGCCGTGCTGCTGAAGCTGGCGCCGGCATTCGTTGAGGATCAACACGGCCGTTTCTTCCATGCCCTCTGACGGCAGCAGCGTCACCAATTGCTGCAGCGCCTCTGTGCCCTGGGCCAACTCCTGGCGGGCGAAGGCGTCGGCACTGGCGCTGAGATGGGCCAGCAGGGTCTCGTATTGGGGATCCCCTTTGGGCAGCTTGCGGCTGAGGCTGGTCAGGGTGGTAGACAAGGCCGTGCCCACATCTTCGTTCACCTGACGCCATAACTGAATGGTATGATGCTCCTCACCTAGCAGGCGGGCCAGCCCCAGAACCAGTTCCAGCCGTGCCCCCTCATTTTGGGTGTGGGCCAGCAGCCGCAGCAGGTCAGGCACGGCCGCCGTATGCCCCATATTGCCCAGGGCGGCCGCGTAGGCCATTTGCAGCCCTTTATCCAACTCTGCCACCAATCGGTCATGGAGCAGCGGCGCCGTCGTGGCATCGCCCAGCGTGCCCAGGGCGCGGGCGCAGTGGGCACGCACCGAGCGGTAGGGGGAATCGAGACCGGCACGCAGGGTAGAAACGGCCGTGGGGTCCCCAATCCGCCCCAAGGCCCAGGCCGCCACCACGGTCAAGGCCAGCTCTGTGCCTTGCAAAACCTGTTCCAGGGCGGCTGTCAGGCGCGGGTTGGGCCTCATGCGGGCAATCGAGATGATGGCTTCAAAACGCACGTTAAAGCGGGGGTCGGCCAGGGCTTGCAGCAGTTCTTCGACGGTCAGCGGGCTGTTGGCCTGTCCCAGACGCTCGGTCACCAAAACGGCCGTTTGCTCATTCTTGGCCCAATAGTAGCCCATCAATGAACTCATGGCCCGGAACGGATTGCCGCGCAGAAACATGAAGGCGAACTCCCCCACAGAAATACGGCCGTCATCTCGTACCGGCCGCAGCAGCAGCAGGCTGAGCAAAGGACCAATCAGGCCCAAGGCAAACAGGCCGCTGTAGGGATCAATCGTAAAAATCCCTACCTGACCGCTGAGATTGCGGCCGGCTTCTACCAACTGGCCGCCCAGGAGCTGGCTGGTTCCGCCCAAAATGCCCATCCAGGCATAATGGAGGGCCATGTAGTCTCCTTTTTGAGCCGGTGGTACCACGCTGACGTGAAAAAGGCGGGCCGACCCAATCAGCCAGCCCATACTGGCCACCCCTTGCAGCAGGGCAATGGCCAGGGCGGCATAAAGGCTGAGGGGGCTAAAACGGGGCATGGCCAGCCAGAGCAAGGGCAGCAGCAGCAAAAAACTACTTCCCAACAGGGCCGCCGGTTTACTGCCGTAGCGGTCGGCCGCCCAGCCCCACCAATAGGTGGAAAGCAGCCCCCCCAGCAGGGTTCCCGTTTGGATGAGAATCACGTTACCTTCGCTCAGCCCGACCTGCTCTTGCATAAAGAGGGGCAAAAAAGCGGCCAGCGGCGTGATGGCCAGGGTGATGCAGCCGGCCCCCAGCAGATAGCGCACAAAGTTGCCATCGCGCAGCGCCTGCCACAGGTCGCGCCCCTGCCGGCTGCGGTCGTCGGCCGGCACGGGGGCACCGCCTGGCACATGGCTGGAGCAGTAAAGGGAGAGCAGGCCAAAGAGAATGCCGACAGCGATTAGCAGCATGTAGCCGTTGAGACCGGTAGACTGCTCGATGACCAGGCTGGCCAGGGCCACAGCCACAAAGCCGGTCAGGGTGCTGAACATATTGTTGTTGGCCGAAAATTTGCCGCGTACGCTGCTGGGCACATATTCCTGGTGCCAGGGATAGTAGCCCGTTTCGCCAACGGCCCGGCACAGGGCAAAGGTGAGGGCGATGGTATAGACATAGATCAGCGTTACCTGGAAGCCGAATTGGGCCATCAGCCAGGGGATGAGCAGCAGTCCGGCCGTCACCAGTTTGCGGGCTGTGAAGAAGGTAAGATAGGTGCGCTTGTAGCCAAAGCGGGCCACGCGGGGCGCAATAAAGAGGGCAATGAGACCGGTGTAGGGAAAGAAAGAAAAGATAAGCCCGATTTGCCCTTTGCTAAAGCCAATCTGGTTCAGCAGCAGGACAAAGGCGGAGCCAAAGAAGGTGAACTGCACAAACACGGTATTGGTGGCATAAGCGGCCACGCCCCAGGGCAGCTTCTGAATTTTTTCGGCCGTTGTGGGTTCAGTGGACGATGGACGATGGCCCCTGATTGAATCAGGGGTGGACGATTTTTGTGGATTATTCACTGCTCATCCGCTCGAAGAAGAGGCCGCCGAAACCGCACGCACTGTTTTTTTACAACGTCGACTCGTATAGGGCTGATTTAATCTCCATGACGCTGCGCCGAATTTCGGTGTCGGTTTCGGCCAGACTGGCGATTTTTTCGTAGCCATAGAGGATGGTGGTATGATCGCGGCCGCCCAGCTTCTCCCCGATTTGGGGCAGGGAAGCGTCGGTTTCGGTGCGGGCCAGATACATGGCCATCTGGCGGGGAAAGGCGATGGCCCGACTGCGGCTGCGGCTGTGCAATTGTTCCGGCGTTACCCCATAATGGTCACAAACGGCCGTTATGATTTGGGCAATGGTCATTCGTTCCGGCTGGCGACCCAGGTCGGCCAGGGCCATGTTGATGATATCATCGTTGATGCCCCCCCCGGAAAGTTGAGCATAGGCAATGATTTTGTTGAGTGCCCCTTCCAGTTCGCGAATGTTGTTACGCACATGTTGGGCAATATACTCGATCACATCGCGAGGAATGTGCAGGCCCGATTCTTCCGCTTTGGTTTGCAGAATGGCCTGCCGCGTTTCAATGTCGGGAATCTGAATATCGGCCATGAGGCCCCACTCAAAGCGGGATTGCAGCCGTTCTTCGAGCGTGACCATCGCTTTGGGCGGGCGGTCGCTGGAGATCACTACTTGTTTTCCCTGACTGTGCAGGGCATTAAAGGTGTGGAACAGTTCTTCTTGGGTGCTTTCCTTGCCGGCGATAAATTGAATGTCGTCAATGAGCAGCACCCCCGGCGTGCGATAGCGGGCGCGGAATTCGGCCATCGTTTTATTGCGGATGGACTGTACCAGGTCGTTGGTAAAGGTTTCGGAGGAGATGTAGCAGACCTCGCGCCCCTGGTCGCGGCACTGGTTGCCAATGGCATGAAGCAGATGGGTTTTGCCCAGACCCACGCCGCCATAAATAAAAAGCGGATTATAGGTCTGGCCCGGGTTTTCAGCGACGGAGAGGGCAGCGGCGTGAGCCAGCCGGTTGCTGGGTCCGACGACAAAGGTCTCAAACGTAAAACGGTCGGTTAAACGGCCGTTATCCTGTTTCGGTAACGGGGATGACGTGGCCACGTCTGCGTTTGACTGCATCTCCATCTTTCTCCCTCCATTTGTGGCTAAAGCTCCCTGCCCATTGAGGGGACCTTCATCCCCAAAAACGACAAAGCGCAGATCAAGGTCCGTATCAGCAACGGCCGTTAATGTCCGCAAAATCGTGTCGTGAAGCCGATTTTCTAGCCAATCCTTAGCATACGCATTGCGTACACCCACCACATAGCGGTTGTCATTACAGCTAAGCAGTTGGGCCCCCTTCAACCAGGTGTTGAAGGTGGCACGAGTCATTTGCAGTTCCAATTCATCTAATGTTGTTTGCCAGGCAGCTTGAGGTCCCATTGTTTTTAGTAGCCAGTGGTCGTTTGGTCGGTAGTCGATATGAATTTGGTCAATCAGAGTAACTACTAAGCCAGAAACCGGGTTTTTCTCTGGTGTGCAATGATGAGTATGTGCTAAAAACCCGGTTTCTCGACCTTTTTTCAGTAGACTCGGTAGTTACCACTCAGATAATTGTGGGCCATTGTTGATGGCAGAGTTTACAAAGATTTATTGATGCTGCTTCAGGTAACAACGGTGCGTTCATTCTAACAGAGCCAGAGCCAGGACGCAATGGATTTTAGCTTAAAATTGGCGTGAATATTTGGTGATAAACGGTGAGTTTACGCTTTTCCTTCTGAGTTTACCAATGCCACGGCCGTTTCCACCGTTAACGCTGGGGGGGATACGGCCGTTTCTGCCTGGCCCAGTTCTTCCAGGATCTGCCGCGCTGCGGCCTGCTCGTGGTGCCAGGCGGACGGGTGGGTGGCGGCCAGCTTGAGCAGTTGGCCGGCAGCGACCGTTTTGCCCCCGGCCCCCAGCCAGACCCCCCAGCCCGACAGTGCATATAAAATATCGGGCGTCAGGTCCTGGGCCACGCCTGCGTCCAGGCTGAGGCGCAAATAACGGTTGGCCGACGCCATATCCCCCAGCCGCGTCAGGGCCACACCCAAATCTCGCCAGACAATAGAAAGCTGTCGATCATCTCCCAGCCTGGTAAACAGTGCCAGGCTTTTTTCCAGATAGGCTCGCGCCTTATGATAATCGCCGCCATACAGCGCCGTTTGCCCCAGGTAGAGCCAACTATCCCCTTCCTCTAATTGAGACCCCACTTCCTGGCACAGGTGCAGCGCCTGCTGCAGCGTTTTCTCGGCTGCGCCATACGCCTGCTGGTAGCAGAAAGCCCGGCCCAGGTTGGTCAGGGCCAGGGCCACCCCCGGGCGATGGCCAATCTGGCGAAACAGCGCTACGGCCTGGCGGTACTTTTCAACCGCTTCGGCGTAGCTGCCTGTAATGAGCGCCAGAACGCCCAGGTTGTTCAAGGAGGCACCAACACCCCACTGGTCACCCAGCGTGCGGCGCAGTTCATAGCCGGCTTTAAATTTCTGCCGCGCCGTTTCATAATCCCCTAATTCCAGAAAAATGGTGCCCAGGTTATCTTCAAAGATGGCAATCTGACGAGGCGCACCGCCTTGCTGGGCCAGGGCTAAGCCGGCTTCGCATACTTGCTGGGCGGCCTGGTACTCTGCTTCGGCAATGTCAATTTTACCCGTGTGGAGCAGGGCCAGGGCTTCTATCTGGTCGGAACCGGCGGCCCGCGCCAGGGTCACGCTTTCTGTTTGGTAGCGGCGGGCCGGGCCAAAATCATTTTCAAAACGAGCCAGCTCTCCCCGGTAAGTCAGGACCAGGGCCAGGGCTGCCGCTGCATCCAGCGGACGAAGCAAGGTCAGGGCCGTGTCCAGGCTGTGGCGGGCGTCGTCAAACTGGCCGAGGTGATATTGAAAACGGCCGATCCAGGCCATCAGCCGTCCCTGGGATAGGGGGGCATCGCTGCCGGTTAAATGAGTTACCGCCGTTTGCAATAAATCGATGCCTTCCCGGTATAAAGCCTGCACATCATACAGATAGGCCAGACTGTAAAGCATGGCCGTTAACGGGCCGCTCTCCTGGGGGGCCAGACGACCGGCCCACAGCCAGGCGGCCCGCAAATCGGGTAGATCGGTGCGCAATGTTTCCAGCCACGCCTGTTCGTCCGGGCTGGACAAACGATGCTCCCGGTCGGCCAGGCGTTGGGCAAAATAGCGGCCGTGGGCTGTGGCCGCGGCCGTCTTTTCCCCATCCTGATCCAGGCCATTGATTAGCTGGTCGGCCGCAAACTGGCGCAGCAGAGGGTGCATGGTATAACGGCCGTTGGCTTCATCCCGGCGCAGCAGCGATTTGTCTACCAGCCCCCGCAGCGTCTCGGGATCGGCCTGAGCCACGGCCTGGGCTGCCGCCGGCGTAAAACCGCCGCGAAAAATGGAGAGCCGGGCAAAACAGCGCTGTTCACGTTCGCTCAACAAGTCCCAGGAGTGGTGGAAAACGGCCGTTAGGCTGCGGTGCCGGCCGGGCACATTGTAGAGCTGCGTGGCCAGCGTCTCCGGGCTTTTTTCCAGACGGGTGACGATGTCGGCGCAGCTTTCCCAACGAATCCAGGCTGCTGCCAGCTCCAGCCCCAGGGGCAGCCCTTCTAGCAGTTGGCAGAGGCGGATAATGGCCTGCCAATCCTCATCGGTTGGGGTAAAGGTGTGGCGCAGCCGTTGGGCCTGCTGCACAAAAAATTGAAGGGCACTGTACTGGCGGTATGAAGTCTGAGGCAGAGGGAGTGAGAACTGTGATGTCTGATCCGGCGTCCATTGTCCATCGTCCATCGTCTTTTTTCGGTCGTCTGTTGTCTGCGGATAACTCAATCCATTCAGATCAAACAACCATTCTTCACGCAAATTCAAGCGGTGGCGGGAGGTGACTAACAGGGTGATGCCGGGTGCGCCGGCCAGAATAGTGGCCAGCAGGGCCAGACTGTCGGCCGGCTCAACCAGCAAATGCTCAAAATTATCCAGTACCAACAGCAGTTCACGGCCGGCCAAAAAGTTAACCACCTGCTGGGCCGGATCGGCAGCACCCTGAAGGGTCAGACCGACGTTTTCGGCAATGGTGAGGGGTAAATAGGTGGCCGATTCAACCGGATCAAGGGCAATGAACAGGACCCCATCTAAAAAGAGTCCAGGCCGCTGCTGGTGGAGGCGTCGAGCGGATTCGACGGCCAGGCGGGTTTTACCCATCCCGCCGGGGCCAATGAGGGTGAGCAGGCGGCAGTCGGCCAGGGCCAGTTGTTGGGTAACGGCCGTTAACTCCGCCTGGCGCCCGATGAAAGGGCCGGGTTGGGCCGGCAGACGGCAGGGAGGGGGCAGGCTGAGGCTGCGGATTCGTTCATAGACGGCCGTTGTGGCCGGTGCCGGTTCCACAGCCAGCTCTTCGTCTAAAATCTGGCGGCAGGTCTGGTACTGCTGCAGGGCAGCGTTGGGTTGGCCGCTGCGCACCAGCAGCCACATTAGTTGGCGGTGTCCCGCTTCGTAGAAGGGGTCTAAGGCCAACAACCGGTTAGCGTAGAGGATACCCCGTTCGTATAGTCCGTTTTCCAGGTAGTGGGCCACCAATACCTGCCAGCCGGCTTTTACCTGCCGCTGCAGCCGCTCCTGCATCAGCAGCATCCATTCCTCAAACCCGCGTGACTCCGTCAGGTAGAAGCCTTGCAGAAAATTGCCCTGGTAGAGGTCAACGGCCGTTTGCAACGCGCTCAGCGTTTCCGCGTCCGGGGCGATTTGTCCCTGCAAGACCGGTTTGAGCGCGGCTAACTGTTCTTCCAGAGCGGCTGTGTCTAGCCAATAATCGCTTTCAAAATCAAAGGCGACGCTTTGGCGCGTAATTTGGAGAAAGTCGCCCAGGGCCTTACGCAACATGGTTAGCAAGGTGCGCAAATTGGCGGCGGCTCGTTCCGGCGTCCGTTCGTCCCAGAGGAAATCGGCTAAAAATTGGCGGGATAACGGCCGTTTTTCACAGATCAAATAGATCAGCAGCGCCTCAGCCGTGCGCGAGGAAAGGCTGGTGAGGGGCTGGCCATCGAGCGTGATGGTCAACTGGCCCAGGGTGTGGATGGTGAGTCGAGCGGTCATAGGCTAATGTTCGGTGTTCGCTACTCGTTAATCGGTGAACAGTATATTGCAGGCCAAGAGGTGGGGCAACTGCCACGGCCGTTAATCGCTCTGAGCGTTCTGTGAGCGTTTAATCTATATCCTATTAAGAAACGTTAGAAACCGCGGACGGCAGGTGTGTAACAACCGATCAATGTGTGGTCAAAATACAGCGTCCCCGATCTTTTAGCGGTGATCGACCGTCACTATTTCCAGACAGTATATGCCAGAGGAGAGCAATATGAAAATTGTAAAAGGAATTGGATTGGGGCTTACCGGGTGGGCATTACCGCCTGTGGCGACTGTCATGGAGCCAACCTGGAAGGGCGTCCGCCTGAAGCAGCCGAACAAGGTCCTCCGGCCGGCCCTAATATCACTCCCGGCAGCCGCCTGAGCAGTTGGACGGCCGCCAATTTTGCCGCCGCCATGCGCCAGGGTCAGGCTCCCGACGGCCGGCAGTTAAGC
>JAWOIM010000630.1:0-4987 GCA_046484685.1 Chloroflexota bacterium
GGGGCTACTTCCTACTGGGAGCGGATTGAGTTGCAGCAGGCGCGCGGCAAGCTGCGTGCCCTGATTGTCCATTATGCGGCGGTGGAGCTGGTGGATGAAACGGCCGTTGCCCACTGGTATCGCGAAGAAAATCTCATCCTGGCCGGGATGGGCGTGTCTCGTGCCCAATTTGAAAAAATAGCCGGCCGCGCCTTTCGCGTTCCTTATTTTTGGACTGAATCTACCGATGACCCACATCAATTTGTCGTCGCTTCAGAATGCCGCACCGACAATAGCAGCAGCCAGGGACTTAGCGGCGATTCAATTCATCACGGCGGTATGCTCTGGTTCCTACAATTTCTAGAGACCCAACTCTGCCAAGCCAACTGAAAACTGTTTACTGAAAACTGCTTACTGACCCCATGTCCCGACTCCTTCTCCCCATCCTCATCCTCCTGCTGGCCACCGGCCTGCGCTTTTACCAGTTGGATGCCCAATCCTTCTGGAACGATGAGGGCAATAGTGCCCGCCTGAGCGAACGGCCGATCCCTCTCATTATCGAAGGCACGGCCAGCGACATCCACCCGCCGCTCTATTACCTGCTGCTGCGCGGCTGGCGCGAGTTGGTGGGCGAGTCGGAATTTGGCCTGCGTTCGCTGTCGGCCTTTGCCGGGGTGCTGACGGTAGCGGGCGTGATGGGATTGGGTTCAGTAAGTAGTAAGAAGTTGTTAGTAAGAAGTAAACGGTATCGGTTGTGGGTAGTGGGAGTGGCGGGGTTGGTAACGGCCGTTTCCCCCCCGCTCATCTACTACAGTCAGGAAGCCCGTATGTACAGCTTGCTGGCTCTCTGGACCGTCTTGTCTACTTTAGCCTTGCTAAAACTATTGGGTTGCTGGTCAAAAATTCAACGCAGACTTGTGCTGAGCGCAGCCGAAGTAGACGCAGAAACGCAGAGAAAAAAAGACAATTCTCTGCGCCTCTGCGTCTCTGCGTTAATTGTTTTAATTACAGCCGGATTGTATACCCAATACTTTTTTATTCCGGTGCTGGTCTTTCACAATTTGCTGGTTTTGATTTGGTTGTGGGAGTGGTGGAGACCTGACAGGTTTCGAGCAATCCGCGATTGCCAACCTGTCAGGTCTATTGTCTTCCAATGGCTGGGCATCATGACGGCCGTTTTTATCCTCTACCTGCCCTGGCTGCCCACTTTCTTGCGCCACTCAGGGCGCAGCGGAACGGGGTTTGGCGAGCCGATTGGTTTTTTCCAGGACGTGCTGCTCTGGCTGCCCTTTGGGGCGACGATTGCCGCCACGGCCGTTCCCTGGCCGCTGCTGGCCGTCTGGATTATGGCCGGGCTGGGGCTAATTGGCTTCTGGCGTTGGGGCGGTCGGGTCTGGTTGGGGCTGCTGCTGCCGCCCCTGTTTATGTGGGCCACCGGCGCCACCCAGAGCGAATTTCACAAATTTATGGTCGTCAGCGTCCCCTTTCTGGCGCTGTTGGCAGGATTTAGTTTTCACTGGTGGTCGCGTTTGAAACCACTGCCGGCTCTGCTGCTCTTGATTGCCCTGTTCGGTATGGGCCAGTCGCTGCAGAACCTGTATGCCAATCCCGCCTATGTCCGCGCCGATTATCGGGGCATGGTGGCCCAAATCGCCGCCGAAAACCATCCCAACGCGGCCATCATCCTTAATGCGCCCAACCAGTGGGAGGTCTTTACCTACTACCACGACGAGGCCGACGCGCCTGTTTACCCACTGCCGCGCGGCTTCCCCGACCCTGCCCAACTGGAGCCGGAGCTAGAACAAATTGTGGAACGTTATGACCGGCTTTACGTCCTTTTCTGGGGCGACGCGCAGCAGGACCCGGAACGGCTGGTGGAACGCTGGCTGGATCAGCACGCTTTCAAAGCACGAGAAGAATGGGTGCAGGATGTGCGTTTTGTGACCTATGCCGTGCCGCCGGACGGAGCCACAGAGATGGAAACGGCCGCTGCTATCCCCTTTGGTCCCGATATTACGCTGCTGGGTTATACGGTGGGGTCTGAAACGGCCGTACCGGGCGATATTTTACCCATCACTTTGTTTTGGGAAACGGCCGAACCGCTCGCAATACGCTACAAAGTATTCATTCACCTGGTAGACAACGGCGGCCCGCCCCTGGCCCAGCGGGACAGCGAACCGGGCGGTGGCCTGGCTCTGACCACCACCTGGCCAGCGGGGGAAACAGTCGTGGACAATCACGGCCTCTTTTTGCCTCCTGACCTGCCGCCTGGCGACTATCGCCTGCTGCTCGGCCTTTATGACCTGGCCGACCCGACCGCTCGTTTGCCTGTGACAGTTGATGATGAAACGGCCGATATATTTCTGCTAACAACCATTACAATACGCTAACCGCAGCAGCCGTGCTGAATTATTGGACGAATGTAATCTGTTATTTGTTACCTTGTCATTTTACTGTCTGGCGCTATTGTGGAAAAGGGGGAGTATATTATAATTAAATTACGCTAATTATAGATGACTCTATCTGCTTGATCCGTGCCTGCAAGAGTCAAAGGGCGATAGGGTGTGTTCCAAATGAGGTTTACATCAGGAGGTAATAATGAACCCCTTACTTGTTGGCTCTCCATTTGACAATGCAATTCAAACGATGCTCCGTTTTAAGCGGGGTGTGACAGGTGCGGCCGCCGGGCCGGCGGCCGTGCTGGCCGCTTTTGAACAGCAGTACCAGGCTCAGCACCCGACGTTAAAGGCCGTTACCCTGCCTTTGCACAACTATAACCTAACCCTAACCAGCGACAACTGGTATGATCTGGCTACAGTTAAGGAACAGCAAATCAAAACGGAGCAGGCTCATGCCGTGGTCACCGACGCCATTGCCGGCCACTGCCGCAATGGTTTTTTGCCCCTGACTATTGGCGGTGACCATTCCCTGACTTTTCCCATCATTCGCGGCCTGAAAGAAGCCTATCCCCATCGTTCGCTAGGCCTCATTTACCTGGATGCCCACCTGGACATGCGTTCTCTGGAATCTTTTAGAGGAGTACGGGGTCTGATTAGCAACGGCAACACCTTCCGCCGGTTGGTCGTCGATATCAAAACCCGGCTAAACGGCCGTAACATAGCCATCTTGGGTCTACAACGCTCTTCCAGCTCCATATTCTGGCAAATGGCTAATTTTGCTAAATCACAGCAGGTGACAATGATTCACCAGAATGAACTGGACCTGGGTGCGCCGTTGGAAAAAGCGGCTAACCGGGCCATAGTTGCCGCTACGGACGGTACCGAAGGTGTCTACCTCAGTATTGACATCGGTGTGGTTGACCAGACGGCCGCACCTGGCGTGAGTTCCCCCAACCCCAACGGCTTGTCGCCTGACCAACTGCTGACCCTGGTCAAAATCATTGCCAACCGCGTACCCATCGTTGGACTGGACCTGGTGGAAGTCTCCTCACGGCAGCAATATTGGGGTGAATTGTGGGGCGAGCAACCGCTGGAAACGGCCGCTTCCCGCCAGCGAAAATTACAACAAACGGCCGAACTGGCTGCCCGCATCTTACACCAATTTCTGCAACACGCGTAGATGCTCACCAAGTACATTCCCATTCTACCGGGCAGTGGCATTCCCCTATGCTACCTTGCCCTATTGCAGAAAAAGGAAGTCCTATTATAATTAACCTATGCTAACAGCAGATAAACCGGCACGGCTTACCAGTATTCGTAAGAGCCAGATAACCGGCCTTCCTCCCGAAGAAGTTGAATACCCCGAAGCGGATGGACAGCCCAGGGCCGAAACAGATACCCACCTGGAGCAGATGGTGGATGCTTTAATGCATCCCTTCCTCCGTCTCTATGATCCCCAACAAGAGCGATTCCTGCTCAGCCGGGCCGAAGAAGCCGAAGCCCGCCGCCAGGCTGAGGCAGAATTGGCTGAAGAAATTAAAGCTCGTCGTGCCCTGGAAGAAGAATTGGCCCGTCTGCGTGCCCAATTGAAAGATTAACCAACTGCCCATGTCAGACAGAACCTATCTATCCTCATTGCCGCAGAAGCGGATGGGTGCTGGTTGCCTCTTTTGGGATAAGGCGGGTCGTATTTTGCTTGTTAAGCCAGTATACAAGCCGGGGTGGGAAATACCGGGCGGCGTGGTGGAACAAGATGAGTCACCTTTGGCCTGCTGCCAGCGTGAAATAAGGGAAGAACTGGGGCTTGATTGGGCCAACGAGGGTTGGCCTAACGGCCGTTTACTCCTCATTGATTATAACAGCCCCACAGAGCGCAAAACTGAATCCCTCATGTTTATATTTGCCGGTGGTTTGTTGTCCCCGGCTGACATTGCCCGTATCCAGCTTCCGCCCGATGAACTGGCTGCTTTCGACTTTTTTACTCCCAACGAACTACCGGAAGCGATGACCGCATCTTTGCGTAGGCGGGTTTTAGCCGCCTGGCATCAGATTCAGGCGGACGGCGCTGTTTATCTGGAAGACCAGGAAGTGATCGCGGCGGTGCCAGGTACTAATTGAGTTTTAACCATCTCATACATCCGAGGGAGTTGGGCCGCCAGCGTTTCGCCATCGGTTATTGCTTCATACACCGCACCAATGCCGCCATATTCATAGGCCGCAATAGACGGCCGTCCCCAGCGCTCCGCTTCAATTTCTGCCAATGCCCAGGCCAGAAAAGGCCAGTCACTTTCTGTCATAGGCAGATGATCGATTGGTTCCCCTGCAAATGGGGCAAATGTGTCTAAATTGGCCCCGGCCGCCGCCAATTGGTTGAGCCAATATGCATCCAGCCGTTGTATGCCGGTAATGTGAATCTCCCGAACGGCCGTTAGCGGCAGCGCGTTGATGTAGTCATAGGCATCCCACCCCAATGTTTTCCTGACGAAAATCGCTGTATAACAGAGAAGAGAGAACGGCCGTTGCCAGGTAAGGGTAACGGCCGTATCCTCAGGTACCAGCAGCAAATAATAGTCGCCCGCTTGGGCCGACCGTGCCTCTGCCCGTTCATC
>JAWOIM010000636.1:0-6362 GCA_046484685.1 Chloroflexota bacterium
GTCTGTGCTGCTGGAAGGAGCAGAGCTCCCTCAGGCGCTGGCGGCTCAAGAAGCAGTTCTGGCCCAAACGCTCGCCGGTGAGCCGGAACCGTTGGTAGCCGTGGTTAGCGACAGCGCCCCTGCGGAGCTAGAACGGATTGTTTTCATCACGGACGGTATGCACACACACCGCCACCGCGTCCTGGTGGCGGCATTCGAAGAAGAGAATCCTGATATTCGCGTTGATTTAGCTGCACCTCATTGGATTTCTTTCGCCGGCAGAAGTTTTCGCACTTTGGATCGCGCTCACACCGGACAACAGGCAGATTGTTTCATGTATAGGCCGTTGACGACCGAAAAAGAGGTGGCACAAGTCTTAATTCTCGACGCCTTGTTAGAGCTGGCGCCTGATCTCAGTCGGGAGGCATTCTACCCCATTGCCATGAACGCCTTTCTTCACGAGGGATCCCTGATTGGTTTGCCGTACCAGGTCCGGCTGCCGCACATTGGCTATGATCCCCTGCTCTTTGATGCTGCCGGCATTCCCTATCCGCAGCCTGGCTGGAACCTACAGGATTTCCTGGATACGGCTATCGCTCTAACAGCGGGTGAAGGACGCCAAAAGCAGTACGGCTACGTGCCGTTTCAAGGCGAGATGATCGATTTCTGGATCTTCCTACATGCCTTTGGCATTAACCTGATCGATGCTTCTGTTGAACCGCCAACGGCCAAATTTGACACCGCCGCGGTAGCCGAGGCGCTGCGCTGGTACGTGGCCCTGAGCGAGACGTATGGTGTCAAGCCGGTATATCGCACGAACCTGCACGACGCTGATTTGGCCCGCAGAGTTGAGTACCGGACCGAGCGGCGCGCTATTTTTGTGACCCGGCGAGGGGCCATGTGGCATGATGACGGCAGCGAGTCGGAGGGCGCCTACCGTACTCCTACGGCTGCTAACGAGGAGCGGCAATACACCACTTTTCCTGTGGTGCCTGGGGCTGAGGTGGCCCTGCCGGTGGAAGTGACAGGTCTCTATATTTCGGCGGAGACGGAACGGCGCCAGGCGTGCTGGCACTGGCTGGCGTTTCTGCTTGACCACGATCCAGGCATTGGCATTCCGGCGAGACGAAGCATGGCCGAGTCCGAGGAATTCCGGCTCCGCGCCGGACCTGCCACCGGCGTCATGCTGGCGAGCGCAGAGCAATTCAGCCAACGCCATTTGGCTATGCCACCCGAGTGGATGGATCTTCCGGCCTGGTATTCCATTGCCGTCACACGACTGCTTGAGGAAGGTATTCCAGCAGAAGAAGCGTTGGCGTCTACGCAGGTGGAATTTGAACGTTACCGAGACTGCGTTATTGCAGGGAGTCTGTTTGAGCTGACGGATGGCATAGCACGGCTCCGCTGTGCGGCCGGCGCGAGTGGATACGTTATCGTAAATGAGGAGTGAGAGTTTCTCTTGTATCTGGCTATCCTATTCCTACTTTGGCTTGTAATGCGGCGTACTTTCACTATTATCACAGTGAACGGCCGTAGCATGGAGCCAACATTACGTGACGGAGATCGCGTTTTACTTCTGCGCTGCCGGTCGCGATGGCTGTTGCGTCGTGGCCAACTTGTCGTTTGCCAATATCCGCAAGATGTACCCGCTGACAAATTACTAAAGGACGAGCAATCGGCAAACAACTTTGTCACTAAAACACCAAGAAGGTATTTGGGTATGGCTGCCAAGCAAAGAACTTACTTTATCAAACGAATATGGGGATTGGACGGTAGCCAGATTGTTATTCCAGTTCAAGAGGTGCCTAATCGCACATGGCCAGACAACATTATATCTCCTGAACAAGATGATGCCGGTAATTTCGTTTGGCAGGTACCGCCAGGTCACTGTTTTGTCAAGGGAGATTCCCCTTACAGTTACGACTCCACCAGTTTGGGGCCTATTCTCCTGAACCACATCGTTGGTATCGTCCTGTTTAAACTACCACGGCGGGCTGAATCAATTGACCCCGCAGGTAGCAGTCCCCCTGTCCCCATTGACCTGCCGGAGAGACAATGAAGCTGTTGCGCTCTATCCGGGAAATCCTGCAATCAGCCGGGGACATTCTGCGACTGCTGTGGCAGGCCCATCCCCGTGCCTTTACCGGCTGCAAGCCGACAAACACAACGGCACCCATCCTGCCGACTTTGAGCCTATGGGCCAATTTCCCTAACTTTTCGGCCGTTATGCATCTAATAGTGCTGCCATACTCTTACCAACAGCCAACCTTTGACCCGAAAAGTTTTTCTCGTATACTGTAGCTCAAAACGATATGCTCCTTTGCGTTAATTATGGGCCTCAGACTTGTTATGTTGCGAAAAACAACGTCGCTAAAAAATGGGCGAAAAGCCATTTATCTCTCTCTATTTTTATTTACGCTTGGCGTCATTATCTGGTCTGCGATTATTCTCTGGCAGACGCCTTGCCCCGAAGGCAGCCCCTTAAGCTGGACCACCCTATCTCCCTGCCGATCTTCGCCGCAGAGCCTTGTCGCTTTAGTCGTTGCTTTGGGGTTTTGGTCCATCAGCCTGGCTATCTGGTTGTCCGGCCGCAAAAACAGGCCCATCACCTTCCTTTTGCTGGTGGCCGGCATCGTAAGCAGCGGCGAATTGCCACCTGGAGACACTGTATTAGGATGGCACCTCTTTAATGTCTTGTTGGCCTGGTCGTCACCGGCATTGTTTCACTTCCATCTTCGTTTTTTACAGCAACAACCCCCCTTCCAAAAACAAGCCATTCTGGTTCTTCTCTCTATTGTAGCCCTTCTTCTGACTATACCCCCCCTTTTCTGGTCCCCATCATTCAGCGAACAACAGGCCTGGTTTTCCCTCTGGTATCTCAGCATCCGCCTGGCTCCACTCTTGGCGCTTATTCTGACAACAGGTTTGCTCTGGCGAGAATACCAACAATCTGCTTCCATTGTTAACCGCCGTCATATTCGTCTCATCACGATTGGCACACTGCTTGCTTTTACCCCCACGGCCCTGCTCTCTCTGCTGCCCAGCACCTTGGGGGCAGAAGTCTATATGCCCTACGCCCTGACTTTTCCCTGGCTGCTCATCGCCCCTTTAACCCACCTCTACCTCTTCTTTCCCGATCGTCTGCTTCAGTACTGGGAACTGCTGCAGCCTGTTGTTGTCACCTATATCCTCATTGTTTTATTAACGGCCGTTTACCTGGCAGCCATGATTATCACGCTTCGTTTGGATATAGCTGCCCCTATCCAATGGCTGCTGCTCAGTGTCCTGCTAAACATAGGCCTGCTTTTTCTCTTTGCTCGCTTAAAAGCCACCGTGGGGCAATTTGCAGAATGGGTCTGGCATGGCAGAGAAGAAGATTACACAGATTTAGTGGCCACGCTGTCTGAATCACTGGCCCTGACAGGGGACAGGCAGACCTTACACCACCTCCTGCTCTCTGACCTGCCCCGTATAATGGACCTCTCCGGGGCAGCCATATTCTTAAGCGAATACCCAGACAGCCTGGTCCTGGATGGTAACAATGGTCAGCCTGACCTGGAAAAGGGGTCTCATTTATCCCTGTCAGGAGAGCTGGCCCGCTCCCTGAAAAAAGAGGGCCGGCCGCTAACCGGCGCTCAACTACGACGGCAGCTCACCGGCGCAGCGCTCCCGGCTGCCGAGCAGAAGCTTCTGTCATTAACCGCCCTGGCTCTCTGGCTGCCCCTGATTTCAGGTAAAAGGCTGCAAGGCTTACTGTTGCTTGGCCCTAAGCAGTCAGGAGCAGTTTTTACCCCGGTAGAAAAACGGGTTTTAGCGGCTTTGGCTTATCAGGCCGGCAGTGCCGTCCATAACATCCGGTTAGGGGCCGAGGTACAAACCAGGCAGCAAGAATTGGCCCGGGCACACCGGCAGTTATTGTTAACACAAGAACAAGAACGGCACCGTTTGGCACGATGGTTGCATGACAGCATCATACAACAGCTTCTTGGCCTGAGCTACCAGTTAGCCGACACCCATAAACAAGTTAAGATAGCCGGCCATGCTGATGGGCCACAGGCAGCACTGCCGCAGCCGGTGGTAGAAAATGTGCGCCAGGAAATGCTGGGCCTGGTCGCCAGGCTGCGCCGGGTTATAGGTGATCTGCGTCCTGCCGGATTAGACGAACTGGGGCTGTCGACAGCTATTGAAGGTTATGTGGCCCGCTTGCAGCGGGAACAGGGAGCGGCAGGCCCCCTGATTGAACCCACCCTGGACCTGGTAGGCACAACCCTGCCGGAACCGGTTGCCATTTGTCTCTTTCGTGTGGCTCAGGAGGGAGTACGCAATGCCTTGAAACATGCCCAGGCCACACTCATTCAAATAAGCCTGATCATGAATCCAGAGGAAATTATTCTGCGGATAGAAGACGACGGCCGGGGATTTCACCTTCCGGCTCGCCTGGGTCAATTGGCCGAACGCCATCATTTTGGCTTGATTGGCATAGCCGAACAGGTCAATGCGGTAGCCGGCTGTTTTACCATTGATTCACAACCGGATTCAGGCACCAGGATATGGGTCCGGATACCCTTGATTGAAAAAGAGGATAACCATGTCTGACAAAATTCGCGTTTTGCTGGCCGATGATCATCCCCTGATACGCTCCGGCATTAGCAACGCCTTGAGCAGCGAAAGAAAACTGGTGGTAGTGGCAGAGGCGGCTACCGGTGAAGAGACCTGCTCTTTGTGCCGGCAGCACCAACCGGATGTCCTGCTGCTGGATTTCTATATGCCGGGGTCATCCCCTTTGCAGACGATGGCCACCGTACGCCAACACTGCCCGCAAATCAGGATAGTCATTTTAACCGCTTATGATGATGACAGTTACGTGCGCGGTTTGATAGCCGCCGGTATAGACGGTTATATTCTCAAGGATGAAGCGGTGGAAATGGTTGTCAATGCCGTTTTAAGTGCCGCCCAAGGCATTCCCCTGTTTAGCCAATCGGTGGTAATGAAGCTGGCCCAGGCACAAGAAAAACAGCCGGATACCAACCCCAGATCACACCTAAGCGACCGGGAATACCAGATTCTGACGTTTATAGCCCAGGGTTGGAACAACCGACGCATTGCTAAAGAATTAGATTTGGCCGAACAAACGATCCGCAACATCGTCAGCCGTATCTATCGCAAACTAAATGTGAACTCCCGCGCCGAAGCTATTATTATGGCCAGGCAGTGCGGCATGGAGTAAGAGTAGTACATAAAGGCAGAAGTAAGAAGAGTATGGCCAGTGGTGGAACGTCCTTTAAAACTAACAGAGTATATTTACACCTTGATGTACTATTGCCCCTCACCTTTTAGGGCCACAATCCGTAAATATGTCTCAAAAAGTACACCAATACCCATAAAAAAAGTATGCCAGTACCTCGAAAAAAGTACATCTGCGTCTTGGCAGACGCCGCTACTTTATATACACTTGTTTTTAATGAAACAGTGCAATTCAAAAGACCATTTTCTTTGGTGCTGACAACCACCAACCAGCCAACATATTCATCTGGTTATTGTGTAATGATACTATCTTATTTGCTTACCTTTTGCAGAATTGTAATCGGCCTTGCTTTTGCCATTTCCTTTGTGGCTAAGGCAAGAGACGTGGCCCAATTTGCGGCCACAATTGACCGTTTTGACCTGCTGCCCCCAAGCTGGATCAGGCCGGTCGCGCTGCTGTTTTTGGGTGGCGAAGCGGCCGTTGTCGTTCTGATAATTGCCGGCGGCCGGCTGCTGTTCCTGGCCTTTGGTCTGGCCACCCTGCTGCTGTTCGTCTTCACCCTGGCCCTCCTGTCGGCGCTGCGGCGCGGCATTGAGACCTCGTGCAACTGCTTTGGGGCCAGCGAGAAGCCGCTTACCTATTATGACGTGGGGCGAAATGCCGGATTTATCGCTTGCAGCTTGTTGGGCTGGTGGTTGGTACCGCAAGTGGCGGGAAGTCCCGCTGCCCAAAACTGGCTGGCGCTGGCATGGCAAGGGGTGGCAGCTATAGGCAGCGGCGACGGGCTGGTAACTCTTTTGACCATCAATGCCCTTCTCACCTGGCTGGTACTGCTGCCCACTGCTTTCTTTATGCTGCTGTTGGGCAAACGCTTCCGGCAGTTGGACCAGGGATCACCCAAAGAACATATACTAAAAGAAGCCAGCAGCCGGCGCGGCCAACTTGCGCCCCCCTTTGAGGCTCAAAATATAGATGGCCAAACCGTTACCCTGGATAGCTTCAAAGGCAGAGACGTGGCTTTCCTCTTTCTCTCGCCCAGTTGCAAACCGTGTGTGGAGAAAATACCGGCCTTGAATGACTACCACCGCCAGGGCACCGCCAACGGCATGGAGATGGTCATGGTCAATGTGGACCAACA
>JAWOIM010000665.1:0-6059 GCA_046484685.1 Chloroflexota bacterium
GCCAGCTCAATAGTGGGGCTGGGCAGGGGGATATTGGACTCACCAATAGCATCAGCCACAGGTGACAGAACCGGGTCCGCCATGCCGGCGGCCTGGGTTGCCACTTCACCCGCATCGGACACAGTCCCTTGCCAACAAGCCGACAACAACAAACAAAGCAAGAAACAGGGCCAACGGTGTCGTAGTTTAACCAAGGGTCAGCAGCCCCCGGCTCATCGAAGTCAAGGAATGATGACCCTCGGGCGTTATCAGCACGTTGTCTTCAATGCGTACCCCTCCCCGTTCGGGCAGATAAATACCTGGCTCGACTGTAAAAACGTTACCCACCAGCAGCGGCGCCGTATTGCCCTCGACCATGTTGGGCGGCTCATGGACTTCCAGCCCCAGCCCGTGGCCGGTGCGATGAATAAAGTATTCCCCATAGCCGGCCGCATCAATCACGGCACGGGCGGCCCGATCTACATCCTGGCCGCTGGCGCCAGGGCGAGCGGCCGCTTTGCCGGCTTCGTTGGCGGCCTGGACAATCTGATGTATGTGGGCCAGTTCCTCGTCAATTTGGCCGACGGCATACGTGCGGGTAATGTCAGACGGATAGCCATCAACGTAAACACCCCAGTCGATAACCAGCAGATCGCCATTTTGCAACGGCCGTTCCGTCGGCGTGGCATGGGGAGACGCACTGTTCGGTCCGGCCGAGACGATAGGGCCAAAGGCAATACTGTCTCCCCCTGCTTCCAGCAGCAGGCCGGTCAACATGGCCGCCACCTGCTTTTCCGTCTGGCCCACCTTGATCTGGGGCAGCAGGGCCTCCATGGCCGCTTCAGCCACAGCCACGGCGTATTTCATGGCGGTTATTTCTGACTCATCCTTGACCATACGAATTTGGGCGATAATGTCGTCAGCGTGGGTCGTTTGCAAACCGGGCGCGTAACGGTGCAGCGTTTCATTTTCCAGCACGCGCATATGGTAAGCTTCAATCCCCAGCAGGCAGTCAGACAGTTCCAGGCGGGCGCAAGCTTGCTGAAAGGCACCGCGAAAGCCTTCTTCATCACGCCAGGCAAAGATATACTCGGGCGCAATGCCGGCCGCTTCTGCTTTCATGGCTTCCAGGCCAGGGATGATAATAGCCGGATCGTCGTCGGCCAGAATAAAGAGCAAAATCGGCCGTTCGCTCAAATGGCTGTCAATACCGCTAAAGTAAGCCATATTGGGGCCGGGGACCAGGGCGATGCCGTCCAGGCCGTTAGTCAAAATCTGTTGGGTTAGTTTGTCAAGGCGTTCTTGGTGCATAATTATCCTTTAAGGGACCATAGACCAGGGACGACGGACCATATCGTCTACGGTCTATCGTCCGTCGTCTGCTATCTGCGGCTCTACCTCAATGAGGGGTATGCCGGCCTGCACTGAGTCGCCGGCGGCGCAAGCCACGGCCGTTACCGTACCCGCATAGGGCGCTTTAATGGGAATGACCATTTTCATCGACTCCAGCAAAATCAGTTTGTCCCCGCTGTTCACAGGGTCTCCTACTCCGACCAGCACCTCACTCACCACGGCGGGAATAGTGGCGGCCAGGGAACCGGCCGCGGCGGCCACGCTGCCCCCAGAACGGGGACGCTGGCGTTGGTAGGTAAAAAGACGGCCGTTGACCCACACCTGCCGCTCATCCCCGTTAAGATGAGCGGCAATTGAGAGGCGCTGTATCGTGCCGTCGGCTAACGGCCGTTCCAGTACCAGCCAACCCTCATTTTGATGAATGATGCGACAGGCGGTGGTAGTGTCACCCCAAGTCAGGTGGAGCATGTCCCCCTGCTGTCTGGCCTCAAATTCTTCGGTTTGGTCAGCAATCGTTAATTTCATTTGTCGTTATGTCTGGTGAATATAATCTTCCAGATGGTTGATAATAATTTGCTGTTTGTTCAACATCACCTTGACCACATCGCCAATGGAAACCAGGCCCACAAGCTGCTCAGATTCATCCAGTACCGGCATATGACGGAAGCGCTTTTCGGTCATTAAAGCCAGACACTTTTCTACCGACAAATCGGGCCGGGCGCAAACGACTTCGGCCGTCATAACCTCAGAAACGACCGTTTCGCGGGATGTTTTACCCTCCAGTACGACCCGTCGGGCATAGTCGCGCTCAGAGAAAATTCCGGCCACACGTCCCTCATCCAGCACTAATACAGCGCCGATATTTTTATCGGCCATTAACTCCAATGCCTCATAGACCGACGTTTGTGGTCTCACGGAATAAATATCATGCCCTTTGGCTTGCAAAAGCTGACTTAACAATGTCATAACAACCTCCTGTTAAAAGGACCACAGACCGCGGACCAGGGACAATAGATTTTTTTCATTGAGATCGGCCGTGCCCACGGACTGTCGGGGCCACGGACTGTCGGGGCTACGGACTGTCGGGGCTACGGACTGTCGGGTCCATAACAAATTACTAAAGAACAAGTCATTTACTCTATCACCTTGGCAACCTCTTCACTCTGCGGCACAACGTGCAGCGTAAAGCCTTCGACTTTGGTAACAACAACCGGTATGTCGCGCAGCAGCGGTTCATCGGCCACCGCCTGCCACAGCTCCCCATGAATCAATACGGTGCCGCGATAAGGGGGGGCGTCTTTGTGGCTGCTAAACGGCCGTCGTACCGGTCCCTTAGCCCCCAGCAATGCCTCTCCGCCTGTCGTAGGCGGCCTAAACTGGGCCGAAATAGCTTTGCCCATAATAAACAAAAAAACGGCGGCGGTAGTGCCACTAATAACCACGGCCCACCCCACCGGAATGCGGGCAAACTCAGGCGTGCCGGGGGAATTAAAGAGTACCAGCAAACCGGCCAACAACGAGATGGCCCCCGAAATGCCTAACAGACCATAAGTGGGCGTAAAAACTTCGGCCACAAAAAGGGCAAAGGCCAGGATAATCAGACCCAGGCCCAACCAGTTGACAGGCAGCTGACCCACACCATACAGGGCCAATCCCAAACAGACCAATCCGACAATACCGGGCACAAAGCCGCCGGGATTAGATAGTTCAATCAGAATGCCCTGTACACCAATGACAAACAAGATGCTAACCAAAACAGGGTTGGTCAGCAGACTCAGCAGCCGCTCAATGCCACTCATTTGCAAAGGCTGTTGACCAGCATTGGCTGTGTTGAGGGTTACGGCCGTATCGCCTACCATGACTGTTTTACCATCAAGCTGTATGAGCAAATCATCGACCGAACCGGCCACCGCGTCAATCAGACCCGCTTCCAGTGCTTCTGGCCCATTGACGGCTCGGGCCTCCTCGATCATCGCTTCAGCCAGGGCCGTTGCTTCTTCCCCCCGCTCGACCGTCAGGCTGCGAGCCATCGCCTTCAAATCCTCTGTGATTTTGCGGAACAGGGTTTCTTCCAGATCGACCCCTTCGGCACCAACGGGTGAAGCAGCACCAATAACTGTGTTGGGGGCCATGCCTGAAGCGTGAGCGGCCATGGTAATCAGGCTGCCGGCCGACGCCGCCTGTGCCCCACGTGGTCCTACATAAACAATAACAGGCACATCGGCAGCCAGAAAGCTGCCGACAATATTGAGGGTAATATCAACCTGACCGCCGGGCGTATCCAGAATAACCAGCAGGGCCTCAAAATCACCCTGCTCAGCCTCGGTAATGCCCCGCTCCAGATAGCTGGCCATCACCGGCGTTACCGGACCATTGGCTTCTACAACCAGCACGGTTCGCTCCTGAGCCTGCGTCATGTTTGTGCCCAGCAGCAGTAAAATAAAGGCCAGTATCCAGCCCGGTCGCGTAACTATGTTACGCGTAACTATGTTATGTGCAATTATGTTACCTATACGCATTTTATTTTTCATGATCTTATCTTTGTGTTAAGGGCAGAACCATGTAAAAGGTACTGCCATTCTGACCATCACTTTCCGCCCAAATACGGCCATTGTGCAGCAACACCAACTCCCTGGCAATCGCCAATCCCAGCCCCATTCCTTCATGGCGGCGGTTCAGCGATGATTCTACCTGGTAAAATCGTTTGAAAATACGCTCTAACTTATCAGACGGAATCCCCATGCCATTATCCCGAATACGGAACCAGGCTTCTGACCCTTGCCCGTAGACAGCAACCTCAATACGCCCGCCCGTCCCTGTAAACTTGGCCGCATTATTCAACAAATTAGACAAGACCTGACCCATCTTCTCCGGATCAATGTGGGCCCACAGCGGCTGCTTGCCCAGTCGCAGGGTGACGGTATGCTGCCGGGAGCGCATCACTTCTTCCTTTTCCATGACCATATCGCGCACCAGTGTGACCAGATCTATCTCTTTAAGCTGTAGCGGCGTGTCACCACTATCAGTATAGCGCAGATTGAGCATATCCTGAATCAATGCGCGCAGCTGCTGCGATGCATCCATTACTTGATCCAGGTGGCCGGCCATGTCAGGGGAAGCTTCATCTCGCAAAAAGCTGACATAGCCCATAATCACAGCCAGCGGGGTTCGTAGTTCATGAGAAGCAACGGCTATAAAATCCGTTTTAACCTGGTCAAGTTCATTCAGTTCATTATAGGCCAACTGCAATTCTTCAATGAGGCGGGCTTTTTCTACGGCTACGCCGGCAATATCAGCCAGCGTCGACAGTGTTTCTACATCGGCGGTGGTGAACGCTCCTTCCTGCTTATTGAGCGCTTCGAGAACCCCTACAGGCCGCTCTACATCATGCATGGGTACGGCCAGAATAGAGCGTGTTTGGAAATCAATGGCTTTGTCTACGTTTTCATTCCAGCGCGGTTCACGGCTAACATCGGCAATGATAGCCGGCCGGTTCGATTGAAAAACGGCCCCGGCAATACTGTTGTCCAGAGGCACGGCCGTATTGAGCATACCGGGTTCCATACTGTTGGAAGCGGCTCGAAAGTGCAGTTGTCGTGTTTGGGGATCGAGCAAAAGAATAGAGGCGGCTTCGGCACCGGTCATGTTGGCCGCTTCGGTAATAATCGTGTGCAGCAGCGTATCAACATTGGTGGTAGAGTTGAGGATGCGGCTGATTTCGACCATCCGCTCTAGCTGGCTGTTGTTGAGTTGAGACTTCGGTTGTTGCGCCACCACACCACCTCTATTTTAAAAACCTGTACTATACTATGCTTTATATGATACCGAATATTGCCCTCGTTAGACAAGTAGGAACGTTTTTGTGCCTACCATGCACGGGGAGGCGATGCCCGCTATAATCAACGGTATGGATATACCCTTGAGTCTTTACTTGCATATACCGTTTTGCCGCCACCGCTGCTCTTACTGTGATTTTAACACGTACACCAGCCTGGGCGAACTTCGGGCAGCTTATGGGCAGGCATTGGCCCAGGAAGTGGCCCAGGTAGGACGGCTGGCAGAAGAGGCGGGAGCCAAACGGCCGTTACAAACCATCTTCTTTGGTGGCGGCACACCTTCCCTCATGCCGCTGGCTTCGCTGGAACAGGTGTTAACGGCCGTTTCTACCCAGTTTGGTCTGGCCCCCACGGCCGAAATCAGTCTGGAAGCCAATCCCGGCACGGTTGATCTGGCTTATTTGTCCGGGCTGCGCCAACTGGGTTTTAACCGGCTCAGTTTTGGGGTGCAAAGCGTGATTGACAGCGAACTGGCTCTGCTAGAACGGGAGCATAATTTTGACACGGTGATCGAGGCCATCGACCTGGCCCGGCAGGCCGGGTTTGACAATTTTAATCTGGACCTCATTTACGGACTCCCGGGGCAAACGCTGGCTTCGTGGGAACAGAGTGTGCGCACGGTGCTGCAACTGGATCCGCCCCATTTTAGTCTCTACTGTCTGACGATTGAGCCGGGCACGCCGATGCAGCGCTGGCTGCACAACGGCCGTATCCAACCCCCTGACCCTGACCTGGCAGCCGATCAATATGAACTGGCCGGGGACCTGCTGGGCCGGCAGGGGCTGATCCATTATGAAATTTCTAACTGGGCCAAAGCGGGACAGGCCTCCCGCCACAACCTGGCCTACTGGCGCAACGAGGCGTATTTGGGCCTGGGGGCCGGGGCACATG
>JAWOIM010000679.1:0-8575 GCA_046484685.1 Chloroflexota bacterium
CTACAGCGGCAGGAAATTAACCTATAACAGTTGACAGTTGACAATTAACTGTCAACTATCAACTTTTAACTATCAACTATCAACTATTATGAAAGGGTTTCCCGGCTTTCCTGACGGCAAGATGCGCCTGACCAGCATTCCCAACCCGTTTTTCAGCGACCTCTTGCCCTATATCGACCATCTGGCCGAATTAAAGGTCACGCTCTTTGCCTTTTGGGCCTTAACCCAAAAAGAAGGCCAGGTGCGCTATCTACGGCTGGCCGACTTTCTTCACGATCCCACTTTTGTCAAGGGGTTGGCTCCTACGCTCGACCTGGCCACCGAAGCCCTGCAAGATGGCCTGGAACGAGCCGTAGCGCGGGGAACCTTTTTGCACATCAACATCGAAAGTGCCGATGGTCATATGGACCTTTACTTTCTGAACACCGAAAAGGGGCGCGCAGCCGTTGACGGCATTACGCGAGGTGAATGGCGGCCGAATCCCAACGAAGATGAGCCGATTTCCCTGCTGGTAGAACGGCCGAATATCTTTGTCCTATACGAGCAAAACATCGGCCCACTCACGCCGCTCATTGCCGACGAACTGCGCGACGCCGAGCAGACCTATCCCATGAACTGGATCGAAGAAGCGATCCAGCGGGCCGTCGAAAACAACGTACGCAAGTGGCGCTACATCCTGGCCATCCTGGAACGGTGGCGTCAAGAAGGGAAACAAGATGGAATCAGTCAGCGAGATTCTCAAAAAGCAGTACGGCAGCAAATTCCCGACGAACTCAAAGACATCATCAAGCGATGATCGTCCGACATCATCAAAAGATGCTGATTCAGCCATGAACCAGTCAGCAGCCAATGATACAGCCGGTCACGGCCGGGCTGACTGTGCCCACTGCGGCGGACTGGGCTATGTGGTACCCGATGTGCCCCCCCACCATCCCGGTTTTGGGCGGGCCGTGGTCTGCCCCTGCCGCGCTGCTGAGCAAGAAATGGCTCGCGTCGACACCCTACAAAAACTCAGTCAATTGGGAGCACTGCATGACTGCACGTTCGATACCTTTATGCCAGAAGGCATTGGCCTGACCCCGGCCCGTCAGACAAACCTCAAACGGGCCTATGAACGCGCCCTGGCCTTTGCCCAAAACCCGCTGGGCTGGATGATACTCAAAGGGGGATACGGCTGTGGCAAGACCCATCTGGCGGCAGCCATCGCCAACTGCCGGCTCAGCCTGGGGCATGCTGCGCTCTTTATCAACACGCCTGACCTGTTAGACCATTTGCGGGCTACCTATGGTCCCAACAGCCTTACCAGCTACGACCAACGCTTCGAACAGGTACGCAACGCCCCTTTGCTCATTCTGGACGATTTAGGCTCCCAGAGCAATACAGAGTGGGCCCAAGAAAAACTGTACCAGATTTTTAATCACCGGTATAACGCCCGACTGCCCACAGTGATAACGACCAATGAAGAGCTAGAGTCTATCGAGATTCGCATTCGTTCGCGTATGGTAGACCCCAGCCTGGTGCAAATTATCACCATTTTGGCACCTGATTTTCGTCGGGCCGGCGTAGATCAGGAGCAGTCAGATTTGTCGACCCTGAATCTGCATGGAGACAAAACCTTTGACACGTTCCAGATGCGGCAGGGAGAACTGCCGCGCAGCCAGGCCGAGAATTTGCGGCGGGCGCTGGAAACGGCGCAGGCTTTTGCCGCCCAGCCGCAAGATTGGCTGGTTTTTAACAGCACCGCTTATGGCAATGGTAAAACCCACCTGGCCGCGGCTATCGCCAATTGGGTAGTACGTCAGGGAGAACCGGTCCTCTTTATTGTGGTGCCCGACCTGCTGGACCATTTGCGGGCCGCCTTTAATCCGGCCAGCGGCGTTCGCTATGACAAACGCTTTGATGAGATAAAAACAGCCCCTCTCCTGATCCTGGACGACCTGGGTACGGAAAGCGCAACGGCCTGGGCACGAGAAAAATTGTACCAGTTGTTCAACTATCGCTACAGCGCCCGCCTGCCTACCGTAATCACCACGGCGACACCAATTGAGGAAATCGATCCCCGCCTGGCTACCCGCATGTTAGACGGCAGCCGCTGTACCTTCTTCGTGCTGGAAGTGCCCAGCTACCGGGGCGGCCTGAAGAGCAGAAAGCGAAGTAAGTAGTGAACAGTAAGAAGTCAAAGAACTTCTTACTGTTCACTTTGCACTGGAATTTGCAGCACCGTCCCGGCCTCAATGCGGTTGGGGTTTGTAATGTTATTGAAGTCGATGATTGCCTGGACAGTCACCTCATACTGCTCGGCTATGCGGGTCAAGTTTTCACTGGCCTGGACGGTGTGGGTGATAACGGCCGTTTCTACCCCCTGCTCTTCTTCTTCCGGGGCAGGATAACTATCTCCTGTTCCCCCCAGGGCCGGAATAAAACTTTCATGGTCGGGAGCGGGGTAAGCATCTGTGCTGCTTTCCTCATCTGCCAAAACCGGATAAGCCTCACGCTCTTCGTCATCTGTATCGGCATCTGTGGCCTCTTCAGCCGGCGGCAGTGACGGGACCACCTGCTGACCTTCGCCCATGATGGCCGGCACAATCTGATTGAAAATCAACGGCCGTGCCAGGGCCACTATCAATACGGTTCCCAGCAAAACCAGCGCCAAAATGCCAAATTTTATTAATTCACCCCGGTTGTGAGGGGCTTCTTCCACCACGCCCACGACCTCAACCTCTCTCACCTCTACAACTTCTGTGTCTCTACGTTCTTCATCCATGCTGCATACTCCTTATGTGAATGGGAATTATCTTCCATCTGTAACTACTAAAACGCAGAGGCGCAGAGACGCAGAGAGTTTGGTCGCTTTAGCGCCATGCTTGCCCGGTAAATTCCCGAAAGGCTTAGTAGTTACTTCCATATTTTTACTTCTCTCTTTGACTAGCAGTCTGTCGGAAAAGTACCTGTAGCCGCGGTTTCTTACCGCGTTCCCCAGATGCGAGGTAAGGATACCTCGGCTACAAAATGGGGTTCTCTGACAAGCTGCTAGACAAGTTTCTATAGCGGCAACATACGCCGGTAGAGATAGGCACGTCCTTGCTTGCCCACCAGTTCCAGGCCGCCAATGTGGCGCAGCGTGTAGGTGATCTTTTGGGCCAGGTTGGCACGGCAGGCCAGGGCGGTAGCCAGATCAGCATTGGTGAAAGGATCGGACAGTCCCACGGGCAGGATACTACAATAATCGGCCAGGGATGCAAACTGCTGTTGGGCAACCACAGCCAGCAAACGGCGGTCCTGCACACTCCAGCCACGCCGACGCCAACTGCCCTGACCGTCATCGCGCAAAATTTCCTCTTCCTGCGTCAATACGGCTTCAATGGTCAAATTAGGATGATTCAACCAGGTATGAATGCGAACCAGTTCATAGAAAACGTCAACTATCTGTCCCTGCTTGGGCGATTTACGCCGGCTGATGGCCTCGCCCGCCTCACTCTGACGCACAATCCACTTTTCCCGGTGAATGGGATGAACGATATGCAGCCGATAGTCGGGCAGCAGCCGCTTAAGCTTGGCCCGCATGGCGTACAGGTGACGGGTCTGAATCTCGATCAGCCGCCGGTCACGCACAATGTCGATAATATACCCGTCCACTTCAGCTTCAAACAGGTCCTGATCACGGCCGTATCGCTCCTTCAGAGCCGCGTGCAGCGACATCTCACCCAATGTGCCAATAGCCATGGTTATGACTTCTTTAGACGTGTCGTCTCGCCCCGCGTTATGCGAAAATGGTCCAGATCGCGGGCCACATAGGTATCCTGAAAAATAGCGCGAGCCTCGCGGCGCACGTCGCGCTCATGGTAACGGCGCGAAAGGTGAGTCAAAATAAGCGTTTTGACATTAGCTGCTTTAGCCAGGTGGGCAGCACGAGCAGCCGTCAGATGACCAAACTGGACGGCCATCTCTCCTTCCTCTTCGGTATAAGTGGACTCGATGACCAACGCATCGGCGTCACGGCAAATATCTACCAGAGTGTCGGTACGGCCCACATCACCAATATGGACATATTTCGTGCCCGGTTCGGCTTCACCCAATACGTCATCGGGATGCACAACACGGCCGTTTGCCAGGGTAATTGTTTCCCCCTGTACCAATCGAGAACGCTCCGGGCCAAAGGGAACGCCCAGCGACTCCGCCTTCTCATTCAAAAAGGGACGATGGGGCTTCTCTTCAAAAACAAAGCCAAAACAGTCCGGTCCGCGATGCTCTACAGCAAAGGTTGACAGCATAAATTTATCGTCGGCCATAATGACGCCCGGCTGTAGCGTGATCAGGTTAATAGCAGCCGGGGGGGCCATATGGGGAAAGACAACCTTAAACAGCAAATTGTTTACACGCTGTAGGGTATGGCGGCCGCCATAAATATCCAGCTCCTCCAGGCTTTCCCAGCGGCTCAGAGTAGATACCAGCCCGCCCAGGCCTAAAATATGGTCCAGATGGCCATGCGTTAATAATACTTTGTCCAATCGCTTAAATCCCAGGCCGCTCTTAAGAATCTGGCGCTGGGTGCCTTCACCACAATCAATCATAAAGCGATATTGACGATGCAGCACAATATGAGAAGAAAGACCACGGTGGACCGAGGGAGCAGAAGATGAAGTTCCAAGAAATATCAGTTCAAACATGGGCGTGAGTTTAACATAGTTCGCCAGTACAGGCACAACGGTTACCGGAATACTGGCTACTGACTACTGGTTACTGCTCACCGTCCACGAAGTGGTCACCTGGCGACATTACCGCTCTGCCAGGTTGTCACCTGATAGACATCTGCGCCGTCGGTGAGGGGAACGCGCTGCAAGTCGGGCCAACTGTACAAACCTACAAGCAGAGAATATTGACCATCGGGCAAATCAGGGGGCAGCGTGAGATGAAATTGGGTCACAAGCCGGTCTTGGGCACGCCAATAGAAGGCGTTGATAGCCGGCGCGTCTTCCTGAGCCACCAGTTCACCGGCGTCGTTGAGCAAATGATTGAAAAAATGGTAACGAACACGGCCGTTTTCTTCCGCCAGCACCAGCCATTCATAGGTTAACGTAAGCCGGGCGTCGGCTGCTATCTCCCCTTCCCAATGGGTGGCGAGCAGCGCCAGGCCATTTTGCCAGCGGGCCAATGGGCCATTGGCAAATGGGCCATTGGCAAATGGGCCATTGGCTATGGGGGTCTGGCTCTGTCCGGCCACATAATAAAAGGGACTATCTCCCTGGCGGAGATGGGCGACGTAAGGAAGAGGAACGGCCGTTTCTTGCAGCCAGCCCTCAACCAGGTCATCAGCCACCGCATTCAGGTAAAGCGCACAGTTCGCCGGATCGATATAACCACGTCCACCATCAATAAAACGCACCGGAGCCGGGTAAAGAAAATCCTCCAACAGGCTCAATGATGACGTTTCCGGCGAATCCCCTTCAGCCACAACAATCAAACCACAGTGGGGATAATCGGCTAACGCCTGACGGCCGGCAGCAATGGCACTCTCTACCTGGGCCGCCGTACGCCCGGGTAAATTTTGGCCGGCCTGCAAGGCCATAGCCCGCGCCTGACTCAGATAAAATTGACCCCCAGCCAACGCCAGCAGGGGCACAAACAGAAGCCAGGCCGCTTGACCCCAGCGCGGTCGCAGCCAACGCCACCCGTCATCCAGCAGCAGCGCCAGCGCTAAAAACGGGGCCGGATAAAGATAAAGAAAGTAATAATTTTGCAGATAGACGGTATGGCGCAGATAGAGCAAAATGGGAATAGACACCCAGAGGAGTAAAATCAAACAGGCCTTGTTGCGTGCAGACAGTTGGTAGGGAAAGCTGCGCTGCTGCCACATAGCCCACATAGGGCGCAGCAGAAGGTAAACCAGCGCGGCCACCATAAGAAGCTGCATAATTACAGGCAGCCAACGCCAGGACGACCCAACCTGACCTGCCAATCCCATCGCCTCAATATACCCATGACCGCTGGCTAAATCCAGGTTCAGCAGCAAGGACGCCAGGTTAAACTGAGCCTCGCTCTCCCCACCGCCCAGCAGAGCGGACCGTGCCATCTGTAGATCCTGAAAGCCGACCGCTCGTTGAAAGCGAAAGAAGGGGTAATACAGCAGCAGCGCCAACATGCCGCCCGCGGCCAAAGCCGCCACGCCGGGCCAGGCCGTGGGCCGCAGCGATTGGGGCCAAAAGAGAAACAAACAGATGCCTATAACGATAATGAGAACCAGACCGCTGAGATGGAGTTGGCTAACGGCCGTTAGCCCCACCAGCACCCCGATCAAATGCAAGGGAGAACGACCGGCAGCCAATAGGGCCAACAACGACATAAGCAGCAGGGTAGAAAAAAGCGGAATGGGGTTGGGATTCCAGAGGAAACGGCCGTAAAAAACTGCCCAGGGAGCCACCACAAACAAAAGGGCCGCCAATAACGCCACCCGACGCCCAAACAAAGAAGCAGCATAAAAATAGAGCAAAACGACCGCCGCCAGGCTTATGCCGGCCTGAAACCAATGCACTGCCCGCAGCGACGGGCTAAGCAGCAAAGGCAAAATATAGAGGTACTCAATCAGGGGCGGGTTCATAATACCGGCCGAAGATTTGTTAGCCGCCAGCGGAAAGGCTTCCCACCCTTGATTGATAAAGCGCATGGCAATACTAACTAAAATAGATTGATCTCCCTCCAGTGGACCGGCAGACCAGGCGACCAACCGCAAATAGCCGCCCCCCAGTAAAAAAAGCAGGAGCAGCCCCAGAGCCAGATAATTGTACAGACGGGTAGAATGCATAGAACAAGCGTAACTACCAACGCTCGCTGGAGAAACCGGGTTTTTACCATGTGCTCATTATTGGCATACCAGAGAAAAACCCGGTTTCTGGCTTAGTAGTTACGAACAAACGAAAAACCCGCCTCTGCGCCAGAAACATGATTGGGCAGAGGCGGGTTTTAAAAACGATTTTGGTGAGGACCGTGTTGAACCGCTTCTAGTAGGCCCCTTCTCCTTTCAGAACAGTAGGCAGGGTACGCAGCAGAATTTTGATGTCCAGCCAGATAGACCAGTTGTCGATGTATGCCATGTCAAGCTGCACACGCTCTTCGTAGATAATATCAGAACGGCCGCTGACCTGCCACAGACCGGTAATACCGGGCATGACGGTCATCAACTTGTCACCATATTCACCATACTTGCTAATCTCGTCAGGTGCAATGATGCGTGGACCAACCAGTGACATATCTTGCAGCAAGACATTAAAAAGCTGGGGCAGTTCATCCAAACTAAACTTACGCAGCAGTTGGCCTACCGGCGTAACACGCGGGTCACACTTCAGCTTATAATTGGCGTCCAGTTCCGCTTTGAGGCGAGGATAACGAGTTAAAATTTCGTCACCGTTGATATACATGGTGCGAAACTTAAAGGCATCGAATTCACGACCGCCCTGACCCAAGACACGCCGGCGATAAATGATCGGTCCAGGTGAACTAAAGCGTACAGCCAGCGCAATAAGCAGCAGCAGGGGCAAAATGGCAATAATCCCAGGAATGACCAGCAGATAATCTAAGATAACTTTACTGGTCTTAAGCTGATCTCTTTCCTGTGTGGCCGTCGTTGTTTGCATGGGTTCTGGCCGCTCAATCCGGACGGGTGCTGGGCTGCTCTCTATAATGTTTTTTGTAACAAATGGTACTTGAATCATGACTTATTCCCGATACGAATTAAACTGCTAAAAAAATAAATGGTTGGGAGATAGTTGAAAACAACTCTATCGTATCTAGAATGAAGTCTAAGGGGAATTTCTTACAAGGTAACTTACACGCTCGCACGCCGGCTCAGACGGCTGTAGCCATGGCCGTAAAGAAGAGAACCAGGGTAGCACAGACCATATTTAACCGCAGCAGCCGGATTTCTTTCTCTTGTAGACTGCTTTCTTGACTCTGGGCCAGACTCGGCCGTTTTTCTAAAAGAAGCTTCAGCCGATCCATAGCTGGATAAAGGCCAAATTGCACATAAAGGCCGATAATCACCATGCCGATAAATGCGATATGCTTGAGCAGCATGGCCCAGGCCCACAGGCTGTCGATGACCATAAAGCCACTGTAGCTGTTGTTAAGCGTCATCTGGATAAAGCCGGTAATAAGCAGAATGAGCAGACTACCGTTGGCCCAAGGTAAAAAGCGTTTTTGCAGCATCAGCCACTGGTTGTCGGCCAGTGTGCCGCGCCGCAGGGCAGGCCAGCCGATAATACCCATCAGGGCCAGTCCACCCAACCAGATAACCGTCGCCAGCATATGGATCCAATAGGAAAATACCAGAATCCAGTAGGTTGTTGTGGGATCCAGGTCCATAGTGGGCCTCCGAGGGCGGGTGGCGGGTAACTTTACCCGCAGCGCGACCCGTCACCCCTTTACTTTTCCATCTCGCTCAGGGCCTGGTAGGCAGCACGGGGTGTGCCGTCAGGCAAAACACTGGCCCACCACCACTGCTCATGTTGTTCAGGCGTCCAGTCGTAGTCGGCAATATAAATGGTGGCCATCAGGCCAATCCAGGGTTGCCAATGCTCACGGG
>JAWOIM010000706.1:0-2525 GCA_046484685.1 Chloroflexota bacterium
CTGCCTCCACTTTACCCACCAGATCGGCCCCCACGTCGGCCGCCTTGGTATAGATACCCCCCCCTACACGACCAAAGAGGGCCATAGTCGGGGCAACCACAGCCGCGCTCAGCACAATCGTGGTAATCAGGGGCACACTTTCACCACCGGGGAAAATAACGTAGTAGAGCAGCAAAAACCAGATCGACATATCCAGCAGGGCAAAGCCAACAACGCCCAACCCCATGACGGCCCCACCGCGAAAGGCGACGCGCAGACCGCCGTTCAGGCTTTGGCGAGCGGCATTGGCCGTCCGGGCCGAAGCGTTGGTCGCCGTGCGCATCCCCACATAGCCGGCCACACCAGAAAAGAACCCGGCAGTAATAAAGGCGATAGAAACGACCCAATTTTGCACACCCAGCAAAGAGAGGATAAGAAAGAGAAGCAGCAGACCGGCAAAGACCTTGACAATGGCCCGGTATTGGGCCGACAAATAAGCCATGGCCCCCACCCGCACTGCTTGGGCAATCTCGCGCATAATCTCCGTGCCTTCATCTTCCTGCATCATGCCGGTGTAGAAGTAGTAGGCAAAAATTAGGGCGGCGATGGCTCCAATCGGGCCAATCCACCAAAAAACGGGAATGGCCGGACTCGCCTGGGCCAGAAAAGCTGTTGTAAACATATCCATAGTGTAAGCTCCTTCAATATAAAATTGTCAATTGTTAACAGCCAACAGCTAATTGTCAATGAATAAGCACACTCCACGTTGACAATTGACCATTGAGGGTTAACAATTGACCATTGTTAAGTAATGGTCATTGTAAATAATGACAAAGAAAAGGCGGGCGCAAACCCGCCGTTTGACTTTTTAAGTTAAGTGGTACTGCCCGCGAAGAAGGGTGTAAGCCGGGGCAAACTCTCACGATTCTAGCCAAGCCCCTCTGGACTGTCAAACAAAATCGACAAGTCCAGACTAAATCAGTAAAATGTACCGGTGATAACGGTCCTGAATATGACATCTTGGCCCCGGCCGTTTTTTATTAACCCGCTTCTTTAATTTAATAGACAAGGTGATTTTATGGCTGGTAAATTATTTCAGTGCCCCAATTGTTATGCGTCGTTGACCCCAGGTAACAACGCAACGCTGCGCTGCGAATATTGTAATTCGACTATTATTGTGCCCCAAGATCTGCGTGACCCAGAACAGGGAGCGGCAGCCGGGGCAGGCGCATCGGACCTTAATCTATCCTCTGAACAGGACCGGCTGCTGGAGGAAATCAGCCGGCTAATCGCCGGTAACCAAAAAATCCAGGCTATCAAGACCTATCGGGATTTGTCCGGCAGCGGGCTGCGAGAAGCTAAAGAGGCGATTGAGGCCATGGAAGCGGGCCGGCCAATTATGATTAGCTCCTTCGCCCACCAGCAGCCGGCAGGCCAGGTGACGTTCAATTCGACCCCCAGTGGGGGCGGGGGCTGTGGCTGTGGCTGGTTCTTTCTGATTCTGCTGCTGCTGGGCGGCGGGCTTGTTGTGGCGGCCACCGTCTCACCCTCGGTGAAAGAAGTGGTCGATGAACTGCTGCTGGTAACGGGGTTGGGTGAGCAGTTGGGCCTGGAGGACGGCTTTACGCTGTCTGAGATAAGTGAACTGGGGCTTAACAGCGTCTCAGGCTGGGCCACGGCCGTTTCTTCTTTTGGTCAGGAAGGAACCGGACCCGGCTTTTTTAGCGACTCGCGCCATATCACTGTAGCCGGAGATGGCACAATCTACGTCGGGGATTTTCAAAACGGCCGTATTCAACGTTTCGACGCCGAAGGCAATTATCTGTCCCAATGGTCTATTGCCGGCGATGCGCCGCTGCAAGGGCTGGCCGCCGACCGGCAGGGGATTGTTTATGCCGCCCAGGGCGGGCACATTCAGCGCTATGAGGGGGCTACCGGTGAGTTGCTAGGTGATGTGCCTTATGAAGCGCGTGGCTTTGATGATGTAGTGGTAGACGTGAACGGCCGCTTGCTGGGCACCGGTTGGCTTTCGTTTGATGATCAGGTAGTCCGCTTTGATGCCAATGACGAGGTGGAGTTGACGATTAGTGAAGCGATCAGCAGCCACACGGGGCGCAACGAATTAAATCTCAGCCTGGCCGTCGATGGACTGGGCAATATCTACGTCATGGGGTCCATCAACAACGTCGTTTGTAAATATAGCCCGGACGGCCGTTTTATCAATCGTTTTGGCGGTACGGGGGATGAGCCGGGCCAGTTCCGGGCCAATCTGGCCATCGCCGTTGATGGACAGGGACGAGTTTATGTCAGCGACATTCAGGGGGTGCAGGTGTTTGATGAAAACGGCCGTTATCTGGACACCCTCTCCACCATACGGCCAGTCTACGGCATGGCCTTTACGCCGCAAAATGAGCTGCTGATCAGCAACGGCCGTCAGGTGACGAAGTATCGAATTAACCGCTGAGAACAGCAGATTTAGAAATAAACGGATTGGCGACTCGTGGCTCAAATCGAAAAATCTGTTCCTTCCCCCAATCTGATGTACT
>JAWOIM010000787.1:0-4298 GCA_046484685.1 Chloroflexota bacterium
GCGGCGGTGAATCCGGAACGACTCAAGTCGGAACCCGTGGCGCATCCGGTTGATGAGTTTGGCTGCGAACTGGATCGTGATGGTGATGGCGTGGTCCAGAGGTAGAGAGCGGCCTGGTGGATATATACAAACGCCTGACCGGTTCCTACCCACCGCCCGAAAATAAGGCAACGGCCGTAACCTCTGCCGAACGACTGGCCATGGGCCATTCCTACAACACCATGGGACGTTCCTATCTGGACATTGGTAAGCTGTCGGTGGCTGTGATGTACTTTGAACAGGCCGTCTGGTTAGGCCGTCAGGAAGGGTCACTGGATCTGGAGGCCAGCGCCTTAGGCCACCTGGGGTTGGCTTATTTTGCTTCAGGTTATATGGCCCGCGCCATTGATTTTTACCAGGAACAGTTAGCTATTGCCCGCCAGACCGGCTCACGCAACGAAGAAGCAGCAGCCCTGGGAAATTTGGGTACAAGCTATCGCTACTTGAACCAGTTGGATAAAGCTATTGCTTTCCACGATCAAGAATTAAATTTGGCCCAAACGCTGCAAGACCGGTACATGGAAGCGGCTGCGCTGGCTAATCTGGGTGATACCTACCGGCTGCAGGGCGATCGCGAACGGGCAGTAGCGTTGTATCAACAGGCGCTGGCGTTGGCCCGTCAGATCGAAGATCAGATACGGGTCCGCAGTGTGCTACGCAGTATGGGACACATTTATGGCAGCTCGGGCAACAGCAAAGAGGCCCTGGCTCTGTTCAACCAATCTCTCAAAATTGCCCAAAAGTTAGGGGACCGCATGGGGGAGGGCGAGTCTCTGAGCGATATTGCCAATTTATATCAGCAGTTGGGGTATGAACTAGAGGCGTTAGACTATCACAACAAGGCGCTGCATATTGCTGAGGAAAATTCTGATTGGCGCGGAATAGCGCGGACACTTTTGCATGTGGGTGATTTGCATTTTGATCGGGGGAATAGGAAAGAGGCTGTGGTCTATTACCAGCGTGGTCTGGTGGCCGCCAGAGAAATTGGCGATCAGAGGCAAGAGCAGCAAGTTTTAGCCAGGCTGGGGCAGGCCTGCTTTGCCCTGGGGGATTACATGGAATCGGCTCAGTTGCAGCGCCGGGTATTGCAACTGGCTCAGGAACGAGGTGACACGTCGGCTGAAAAAGAGGCTCTGTTGGCGCTGGGCCAATCGTATGAAAAATGGGGAGATTTGGGGCGCACCGCTCGCTATTATGAACAATACCTGGCCATTACCCGGCAGCAGAAGGATCTAAGCGGGCAGATGCTGCTGCTGGAGCGATTGGGCGATGTTTATGTCAGGTCCAAGCAGTATAAGCTGGCCCGCCCTCTGTATGAGCAATATCTGGTGCGTCTGCGCCGCTCAGGCAAGCCGCCCGATTTAATACGCGTTATGGGCAAGTTGGGTGATGTCATTCTGGCTTTATTGGATGCCCAAGGGGCCGCCGATATTTATGAACTGGGATTGGAAATTGCGCGTGAAGCGGCCCTGCCCGTTCATGAGGCGGATTTGTTGAGCCGGCTGGCCCTGGCCTGGCATCATCAGGGACGCAAATGGCGAGCCGGTCGCCAGGCGGAGAAGGCGTTGAGTAGGGCAGAGCAGACGCAGGCGCCGGCCGTCTTGGCCCAGGTCTCTTATCGTGTAGCCAGACTGTATGTGTTACAAAACAAGTGGACGAAGGCCGCCCCGGTGGCCCAGCAGGCGCTGCACCTCTTTGTGGAACTGAACAATCAGGAGATGGTTGATGCGCTTCAGATTATGGTCAAGGAAATTGACCAGGAAAAGAAGAATTCCAGCGGTTTTCTATTTTAGATTACACCACAGAGGACACAGAGATCACGGAGAGTTACACAGTCTATGGTCCATCGTCCACCCCTGATTAAATCAGGGGCCATGGTCATTTATATAGGAACGCAATGATACTAATCGTGGCCAATGGGGATTTAGAGGCAGGCGGTGAATGGCTGCGGCCCTATTTGCAGCAGGCCGAAGCGATTGTGGCCGTGGATGGCGGGCTGTCCCATTTGCAACAGTTGGGCGTCATGCCTCATTATCTGATCGGGGATCGGGATTCACTGACGCCGGCGCAGCAAACGGCTGTTGACCAGGCAGCCGTGCAGCAGATTACCTACTCGCCTGAAAAAGATGAGACTGACCTGGAACTGGCCCTGCTCTACGCCTGTGCTGAATTTGGCGGCGCAGAGCTGATGGTGGCTGCTGTTTTGGGCGGACGCCTGGACCAGATGTTGGCCAATTTGCTGCTTTTAACCCACCCTGAGTTACAAACCTGCTCCATTACGCTGCGGACTCCCTACCAGCGAGCCTGGCTGTTAACGCCGGCCACGTCACCCGGCCGGATTACGGGCCAGGTAGATGATCTGGTGTCGCTGCTGCCGCTGGGCGGGAATGTACGGGTAGCCGCTACCGAGGGTTTACAATGGCCCCTGCATGAAGAGGTATTGGCATTCGGGCCGGCCCGGGGAGTCAGCAATCGCCTGACGGCCGTTTCGGCCACGGTCACCATTACCAGCGGTCATCTGCTCCTTGTGCATACAGACGGCAGGTGGGGACGGTAATCGGTATTCAGTAAACAGTAAACAGTAAACAGTAAAGAGTAAAGAGTAAACAGTAAAGAGTAAACAGTAAAGAGTAAACAGTAAACAGTAAAGAGTAAAGAGTAAACAGTAAACAGTTATTCGTTTTCCGTTAACCGTTTTCCGTTTACCGCTGCCTGGAGTTGGCCGCAGCCGGCGTCGATGTCGATGCCGCGCCGCTGGCGCACGGTGCTGGGTAGGCCGTAGTCGGCCAGAATCGATTGGAAGCGGAGAACGGCCGGTCCGCGTGTGGGCTGCCCGTCATAGCCGGTGGTGGGATTCAGCGGAATGAGGTTGAGGTGGGCGTCGAGGCCCTGGAGCAGTTGGCCCACAGCATGGGCCTGGGTGGGGGTGTCGTTTGTGCCTGCAATGAGCGTCCATTCAAAAAAGATGCGCCGCCCTCGTTTTTCAATGTAGTAGCGGCAGGCGTCTATCAGGTCGGCCAGCGGCCAGCGGCGGGCGGGGGGAACCAGCGCGGATCGTTCGGCATCGGTGGCGGCGTGGAGGCTGACGGCCAGGCGAAACGGCCGTTGTTCATCGGCCAGCCGCCGGATACCGGGCACAATGCCCACCGTGCTGAGAGTGATATGTTTGGGGGCAATAGCCAACCCTTTGTGGTCCATCAGGATAGAAACGGCCGTCATGGTCTGCTCGTAGTTGTGCAGCGGTTCCCCCATGCCCATCAGGACAATATTACGCAGGCTGTCCCCCTGCTGCCGCAGCAGACGCTCCACGTGCAGTACCTGGGCCACAATTTCGCCGGGCGTGAGGTGACGCCTGAAGCCCATCTGCCCCGTGGCACAAAAGACACAGCCCATGGCGCAGCCGGCCTGGGTGCTGATGCAAACGGTGGCTCGCCCGGCGCTATCCCCATTCTCTTCCTGGCCTTCAAAGCGCATCAATACCGTTTCGATGGTTTCACCGTCGGCCAGGCGCAGCAAAAATTTGCGCGTATACCCGTCGCTGCTGGCCACGGCCAGTTGGGTTGGTAGGGGGTCCAGACGGGTTTGTTCGGCCAGCCGTTTCTGTAGCTCGGGCCGCAGATCGTTCATGTGGGAAACGGCCGTGGCCAGCTCCCGGTAGAGGTACTGCCACACACGGTCGGCCCAGTAGTGGCTGTAGCCCCACCCGGCCAGCAGAGTGGTCAACGCTTCATAGGTCAGGTCATACAGATTTATCTTCAACTCTGTTTTCTTCCTTCACTGTCACACTAAGGGTTCATCCAAAATTAACTTTTGACTTTTGGTTTGTAGTAACCGCTTTAGCGGGGAGGACGGCTAAAGCCGCCACTAAAAACTTGTTATTGATTCAACCCTTAGAAGCGTCACAATACCTCTAATGCACTCCGGGGCATTTCAATCTTGTTCTTTCTCGAAGAATTCGCCTGCTCTTTGTAGCGAGTGACGGGTAGCAGATGAATGTTGCCCGAAGTTGCCGGCTGCTCGTCACCCACTACTAAATCGGCAAATAAGTTGTTTTGGGGCATACTTATTTGAGGGGTGTGCAGCCTCCTAAGAAAACGCGGCCTTGATGGTCGAGATTTCCCGGAGGGGCAACCCCAGGATGCTGTTCATTATCATCGAAATTTGTACAGTCAAGGTGCCTAAGGCCCACATTCCGCACCTCAAGGGTCGGTTAAATAACAATTTTGAACCGCCAAACTAAAGAGACAAATAATCTGTAA
>JAWOIM010000037.1:0-7525 GCA_046484685.1 Chloroflexota bacterium
GTAATGGTGTCGTTGGCCGGGCTGGCCGTCACCAGGTTGCCGGCAATGGTGGCCCGGTTGCGCAGTTGGGGTGAGCCAACTTCCCAACTGGCCTGGGCCAGGGGCAAGGCCACCTGCCGGATGAGGGGGGAGGCCACCACCTGGTTGTGGGTAACAAGAGGGCCAAGATGAATACGGCCGTCTTCCCCCTCACCAATCTCTGCCAGCCCCGGAATACGGGTTATGTCAATCAGCGTGGTCACATCTGCCCGCTGACCGCGCGCCAGTTCCAGCAAAATATCGCTGCCTCCGGCAATGAGACGGGCAGAGCGGCCCTGTTTGGCCAGCAGCGCCAGGGCGGCCTCTACTGAGGTGGGCGTTTCATAACGGTCAACAGCATGTGTTTTGGGAATCATAGGGAATAGTATAACTGAAAATTATGTTTTTCGGGCGTAGGTGGATTTGTTACGTATTATCCTCTACGCACTTTAATAATTTCGGCCATGATGCTGACCGCGATTTCTTCTGGTGTTTCGGCCTGGAGTTCGATACCTATAGGAGAGTGAAAGGTGGCTACCTGTTCGTCGCTGAGACCGCGCTCTTGCAGCAGTTGGCGCGTGTGGGCCCAGCGACGCTGGCTGCCCATGACGCCGATATAGGGGGCCGGCACCGCCACTAGATGGGGTAAAATTTCCAGATCGACCATGACGTTGCGCGTGACCAGTACCACATAGCTGCTGCGGGTAAGCGGCTGCTGGGTCAAGACTTCGGTAAAGGGGCCGGGTATATGCGCATCGGCATACGGCATGACTTCGGGGCTAGCCAGTTCGGCCCGATCATCATTGGCCACCACACGAAAGCCCAGCCAGTGGGCCAGATAGGCGACTGCCTGCCCCACGTGACCGCAGCCCACCACGTAAACCGTCGCCGGCGGTAAATAGGGTTCCAAATAAATTTCCACCTCACCACCGCAGACGCCGGGGTCGCCCCGCTCTGGCGCGACCAGGGCATAAGTAAGCAGCCTGGGGTGGCCCGCCGTCAGGATTACCTGTGCTTCTTCGATAACGCGAGACTCCATCTCGCCGCCGCCGATTGTACCGCTGATACGGCCGTCTTCATAAACCAGCATTTTAGCGCCACTGCGCCGGGGCACAGAGCCACGCGCTTTGACGACAGTAGCCAGCACAACCGGCGTACCGTCGGCTTGTGCTTCAAGCAGTTCGCTTAAAATTTTGGTGGTAAAATCCTTGATCATGGCTGGGAAGCAACACACCAACCGGCCACCCAACCCGCTTTGGACTGGTCTGGCAGGTTAACATAGTAAAACTGGAGTGACAATTGCTGGCCGCTTTGAATTATCTCTAACTGGCGATCTTGTATCTGGCTGACAAAGACCTGTTGATTGGCGGAGAACAGGATGTTGTGGTTGTCGGTATGGGGCGAGTCTGTGTGGCCCAGCACGACCCACTCCCCACCCTCATTTTGACCGCACTGCCCCCGCTGCACACATTCCTCATTGCAAACCACAAAACGTGCTTCGGCGGCCGTTTCTGTTCCCGATTGACTGCCTGCAGCACAAGCCGTCAACAACAGCAAAAAACTCAAGCTGATGCCAAACAAAAGAAGGAGAAAGGATTGTTTCATATCGTTTCTTAACGTCAGCCTCTTCGCCCATTGGCATTCACAATTGACCATTGGACAATTAATTAGCGCCAATCCCAAACGCGCTTGTCGTTGAGGATATCTTGAACCTGACGGGCAAAATCGCTCATTTTTAGCGGTTTGCTAATAAAGCCATCAAATCCGAGGGCACGTGCCTGTTCTACATCTTCTTCTAGGGTCCCGGCCGTCACGGCCACCACTTTGCTGTTTTGATAAGTTTCATTCTGACGGATTAATTGGAGCATATCATAACCGCTCTGGCCAGGCATATTGATGTCTACCAGGAAGAGGTCAATACCGGGCATGGTTTTGGCAAAAGCCAGGGCAGAAGCGGCCGATTTTCGGGCGAAGCAGTTTTTGGCACCTGCCAGGCGCAGCAAATCGAGGGCGACTAATTGGGCGTTGGTATCATCTTCAACAATGATGATATAAGCGTCTTGTAATGATGTTGTCATGGAATTAGCAGTTACCTTTTAGCTATTTAATACTGGCTCTATTTTATCACCAGCCGGGTTTGCTTCCAAAAGAGAAGAGGGAGGCTCAGGCAAAAGGGGCAGGGCAATAATGAATTGAGTTCCCTGGCCTATCTTGCTCTCTACGGTGATAGTTCCCTGATGGCGTTCGATGAGGTGTCGGGTAATGGGCAGACCCAGACCGGTGCCGATACGGCGACGGGCTGCCTGTTCATCAACCTGACGAAATTCTTGAAAAATAACCTCATGGTGTTCGGGCGCGATGCCGACGCCGGTATCTTCGATTATTATCTGAACTTCGGTGGGATACGGCCGTATGCGCAGGGCAATATGGCCCTCCTCCGTATACTTGGCGGCATTACCCAGCATATTGATCAATGCCTGTTTAATCCGCATCTCGTCAATGTGAACGATAGGCCATTTTTTAGGATATTCCCGTATCAGGTCGACGTTTTCCTTATCTAAAATGAGGCCACGCAGGCTGCTCATTGCCTCTTCACAAATATCCTGTAAGTTTGATGGCTCAAAGTAGAGCTTAAACTCACCCGACTGAATCTGAGCCATATCCAGCAAATCATTAAGTACGCTGAGCAAATGCCAGCCCGAGGATTCGATGCGGCCCAGGTAGTCATGCTGGCGGCCGGTGACAGGACCACAACCCCCTTCGCGCATGATGTGGGCAAAGTTGACAATAGCATTCAAGGGCGTGCGCAGCTCGTGGCTCACGTTGTTCATAAAGCGCGTACGCAGGTCACGTTCACTTTCGGCCAACTGCCGGGCATCATCCAGATCCCTGTTCAGGGCGTGCAGCTTTTTGTTGGCCAGCGTGATTTCTTCCTGGACAGTAAACAGTTCGTCTCGTCGCTGCTGGGCACGGCGATGCAGCACACTCACCGACTCTACGGCCGTTTGCCACTCAATGCCCGACAAGAAGGCAACCACAGCCAGCAGCAAGTTCACCCCAATCGGCAGCAAAAGCTGCACAAAAATTTGGGGTGTCAGTGCGCCGGCCACACCCACGGCGGTGATAATGACAAGTGACGCCAGGCCCCAAATAAAAAAGCCGGCTCGTGGCCCAACTGTCATACTAACGACAATGATGAGCAGGCCGGCCAGATATGGCAGCGGAGTCCATGGCTGCCAGGTCACAAACAAGAGTAAACCCAGGGCGATCAAATGGCAGACCGCAAAGATAGTAGTACCCAGATCTTGCCGCTCTTGTTTGGCCAGGTGAAAACCGACGCGACCGCTGACCAGTGAGAGACTAGCAATAAGCAGGTAGCTCCAAACGGCAGAAAAGCCGAGGTGAAAAAAGGCTATCGCCGCCAACAAAGCGAGAAACACGACCGGGGCCGTTATGACCGGAATAATGATAAGGCTGGAATCAGCGCGGAGTTCGTCGGCGTATGTTTGACTCATAACATGGCTATTTTAAGTTGTGGCCAGGGATTAGACCATATATAACAGGTAAAAAACTCTTGTATCTATTGTAAAGGTCTGCCTGTCCTTGACTATGGGACGTTTGTACGTCATACGTCGTGCCCAGGGTCTTTTCTTACACACGACGCATGACGCCCTAGCCACTATACCCTTCACTAAAAATGTCGATCATTAAATAAGGATCACCCAACGGGTAGAGAATGGGGCAGGTTGCGCCGTGGTCAATATATTCGCGCACTTTGGCTTTGACTTCGGCCGGAGAGCCGCTGGCGGTACATGTCTGCACTACATCGTCGGGAACCAGGTGCATGGCGTTTTCAATTTCGGCATCGGTAGCGGGCCAGGTTAAAATCTGGTGGATTTCGTCGAGCAGTTCCTGGCTGACGCCGCTGGCTTTCATCAGGTGAGGCTGCTGACCCAGGTATTGGGTGATCATTTTACGGGCTTTGTCCAGGGCGCGTTTGCGGTCATGATCTACGGAGCAGATAACCAGTTGGGGGCGGTCGATGTCGTCAAGGCTGCGTCCCGCTTTTTTGGCTCCCTTTTCCAGGGCGTCCATAGCGCGGGCGTTGTAGTCGGGATGAACCAGGTAGTTGAGGCAAACGCCATCGGCGATTTCCCCGGTCAGCTCCATCATTTGCATCCCGGTAGCCCCGATGTAGATGGGCACATTGCGCGGTTCGGTACGGCCGTGTACCACATCGAGCATCACGTCATCCACATGGTGAAAGTCGCCGTGGAAAGTGACTCGTTCCAGGGTGAGCAGTTGGCGCAGCACGTCGACCGTTTCGCGCATGGCGGTTAACGGCCGTTTGCGCTCAATGCCCACCTTTTTGGCCAGTGGGTCCCACCAGGCACCAATGCCACAGATGATACGGTCCTGGGCCAGGTCGTCCAGCGTCAAAAAAGTAGAAGCCAGCAGACCAATGTTGCGGGTCCAGTTATTGATCACGCCGCTGGCTACTTTAATGCGGCTGGTGGTGGCGGCAAAGGCAGCCATAGGCACAATGGCGTCACGCACCAGCCGGCTCTCGGCCTGCCAAACGGCCTCAAAACCGTTGGCTTCGGCATACTGTACCAGTTTGATCCCTTCTTGCAGGGAATGGGCATCTTGTAAATAAAGGGCTACACGGTCTTGGGACATGGAAATCTCCTTATGTTAAGTAATTCATCAGTCTTCGCCAAAAAAACGGAGCCATTCTTCAACCTCATCACGAGTTAGTTTGCGCTGACCATGTTTGGGAGGCGGGGCATGGGGATCAAGAGGTGGGGGTTGTGGAGATGGCTCGGGAATTTTTTTCTGAGGTGGGCGAAACGGCCGTTGAGGGACCGGCCCAAATAATTCCAGCCACTCGGCCACATCTTCCCGGCTTAACGTTGGGTCCTCTTTTTGGCTGGGCGGTGCTGCTTTGGGTTCAGGGGGCAGCGCGGCTTCTGCTGCCGGTGCAGGCGGTTGCAGCATCTCTACAAAGCGCTCCGAACGCCAGAAGCGCATTCCCCGCACCTTGGCCACGTCGATAATTTTGCGGTCGCTGCTGATCAGGCGGTACTGCTGCGGATTACGCACTTCGTTGATACGCTTGATCAGCAGCGCGTCGGCCGTGGTGCGCATAGGGGCAAAAAAGGCCTTCACCTGCTGGTTGGACAAACGACGGGCCAATCCGGATAGAACGCCCCGGTCAAAAATAACGATAACCTGCCGGCTTTTATTCTCCGCCGCCCACTGGCGCAGCCGCAGGGCCAACTGCTCCTCGTCGTCGGGATCAGCCAGCGAAATATCGGGCATTTTGCCGATCAGGTTGTGACCGTCAATCAAATAGATCATCGTATTTTAAAATAGGACACAGGTGAACGCGGATAAACACAGATAAACTTCAAAAAAATCCGCGTTTATCCGTTAAATCCGTGTTCATCGGCGTTCTATTGTCATATTATTTCCAGGTTGGCAAAGCTGGCAACCAGCTTTTTAACGCCCAGGTCGGGAAAAGCGACGTGAACTTCTTCGTCATTGCCAACAACTTTACTCTCAATAACCGTGCCTTGACCAAAGCGAGCGTGGCGCACCTTTTGGCCGCTGCGATATTGTGGCTGGCCGGCGCGGGCTGGGGCCGGTTCTGTCATGGTATCTTCTTGCATATGACGGGGGCGCGGCAGGTGGCTGTCTGGCTGGAGCGTTGTAGCTGTGGGAGAAGTAGCCGCCTTGCCTGCCCAATTCCAACTGGTGAGGCGTTGTACCGTTTTCTCCCCTCGCTTTTGAGCCGAGCCGGCCCCTTGCAACAAGTCGCCGGGCAGATCATTCAAAAAGCGGGAAGGGCTGCACGGTTCTGTGTTGCCGTAAAAGGTGCGGCGGAAGGCATAAGAAAGATAAAGGCGATCCATCGCTCGCGTAATGCCCACGTAAAAGAGGCGACGCTCTTCGGCCAGATCCTCCGCATCTTCCATGGAGCGGCTGTGGGGTAAAATGCTTTCTTCAATACCGGTAATAAAAACGATGGGGAATTCCAGCCCTTTGGCGGCGTGGAGGGTGAGCAGGGTAACGGCGCTGACCCCTTCTTCCAGGTTGTCGGTTTCGGCCACCAGGGCCACTTCTTCCAGAAAGTCGCGCAGGCTGATTTCGCCGGACTCAGCAGCGACGTTGCGGAACTCCATCACATTGTCCCAACGCTCGACCGCTTCGTCGTCGTCGCGGGCACCGCTTTCCAGGTAGTCGCGGTAGTTGGTTTGCTCCAAAATCAGGTCGAGCAGGTGGGCCACGGCCGTTCCCTCGCGCACCGTGACCCAGGCCTGCAACATCTGGCCAAACTCATGCAGTGCGTTGTAGGCCCGGCCGCTGAAATCATGCTCAACATCAGGTTGGGCCACCAGGTGCAGCAGGGCCTCGCCCGGCTGCCAGCCTTGAGCATTGGCCCATTGGTAAAGGGATTGCAGCGTCTTTTTGCCAATGCCGCGTGGCGGGGTATTAATGATACGGTCGAAGCTGATGGAATCGGCCGTATTATCCACCAGCCGCAAATAGGCAATCACATCTTTAATTTCGCGCCGCTGGTAAAAGCGGGTGGCCCCCACCAGCCGATAGGGCAAACCCGCCCGCACAAACTCTTCCTCCAGGGCGCGGGATTGGGCATTGGTGCGGTACATCACGGCACAATCCCCCAGGCCATACCCCTGCACCCGCAGCCCTTGAATTGTGTCCACCACCAGCGTCCCTTCCTCGTTCTCGTTGTAGGCTTCGCGCAAAATGATGGGATCGCCCCCTTCCCGCTCGGTGAACAACTCTTTGTGGACCCGGTTGCTGTTATGCTTAATGACCGCTTTGGCTGCGTCCAAAATCAGTTGGGTAGAGCGGTAATTCTGCTCTAACAAAATCTGGCGCGACGCCGGATAGGTCTCGCGGAAGCGGTTGAGGTTGCGGAAGTCGGCCCCGCGCCATTTGTAGATCGACTGATCGGAATCACCGACGGCAAAGATATTGCCGTGCCCCTGGGCCAGACGGCGCAGCAGGGCATATTGGGCCGTGTTGGTGTCCTGAAACTCATCAACCAGGATGTGGCGATACTGCTCCTGATAACGCTGCAGAACGTCCGGAGAATTGTCATTGAAAAACCGCGTCGATCGTACGTCGCGTCCGGATATCCGTCAATCTTCAGGATCGCCGGCTCCGATCCTGATTGTTTTTGACAACCTCACCGAACCCCTATAAACTCGGTGCGTTATTTGAATCGACCGGAATTGGACGCCGGTTTAGATATTGTGAACCGGCCGAATCGCCACGGGACGCGTCAGCTCGTCGGACCGCATTCGGCTTCGGATATTGCCGGGAGAGTGAAATTGCTCAAGATACATGAAAACCCGCCCTTCCTCTGGCCGCCGGCGGAGTCCATTCGGACGTTCGAGGGCCTCTGGTGGGTCGCGCACACCAAGAGTCGAAACGAGAAGGTCCTGGCGCACGACCTGATGGCCAAGAACATCAG
>JAWOIM010000085.1:0-16702 GCA_046484685.1 Chloroflexota bacterium
TCTGCTGCAGAAACCATGAAAGCCCTCTTCCTGGCTGCTCTGATGCTCAGCCTTTTGCTGGCCCCAGAACCGGCGGCAGCCCTGGGGCTGGCTCAGGCAGCCGCGGGGATAAAGCAACCATGATGGATAAAGCAACCATGATGGATAAAGCAACCAGATGAAATCACCATCTTGAACGCATCATATGCCAGCAAAAATCGGCAATGGTTGCTCCAGGCTCAGTCAGCACATAACTTGAGGTTAGCGTGAGTTCCATTGTTACCGAACAGGGTATCCTTCACTACGAATCGATTGGTCGAGGCTCCCCTGTAATTCTATTGCACGGCTGGATCAATTCCTGGGATGTCTGGCGTGATTCAATGATTGCCCTTGGCTATGAAGGCAATCGTCGCGTGTATGCCCTTGATTTTTGGGGATTTGGGGACTCGGCCAAAGGCATTGCCAATCCTACTAACACATTTCAAATCATTAATTATGTCGAAATGGTTTACCAGTTTATGGAATCGCTCGGCATACAAAGTGCACCTATCTTTGGACATTCAATGGGAGGCACAGTCGCTTTGCAAACGGCCCTACGGTATCCTGACCGCGTTTCGAAAGTAGCTGTTGTCGGCTCCCCTATTGTGGGGTCATCCCTCAACCCATTTTTACGTATGGCCGGTTATGGATCCATAGCCCGGCTTGTCTGGCAATACCCTCCTGTGTTACATTTAGTCATGCACATTCTGTTAGCCGGTGACTCTAAAAAAGTGCGGCAAATGATTTCACGAGATGTGCAGCGTACCACCCTTGAATCTTTTTTTCGCAGTATTGGTGATCTGCGCCAAACAGATTTGCGCGACCGGCTGCCCACGCTTAAACAACCGGCCTTAGGTATTTATGGCGTCAACGACAATATTGTCTCACCGGATAATGCAAAATTACTTAAGGAAGGTGTGCGCACCTCTCAGGTAGCCATGATGGAAAATTCACGCCATTTTCCGATGAGTGACGAGCCGGAAGCGTTTATAAACGCCCTGTCTTATTTTCTTGACAATTCCTAATTCTTTGGGATGAGGTTGTTTTATGCGCCGCATTATCTTAAACGATACGAAGTATATTAGCCCGTTTAACGAACCGGCGCGTGATCTGCGTGTGCAGAATAAGCCCCTCTGGTTGTGGCAGCGAGACCTGCTGGCTCCTTACGTGCTGGAAGAACGAGAGTACCCCAACTGGCGTCTGGCCCAAACAATCGAAAAGGAACCGATTGAGTCGTTGGTGCATCGGGATAATCTTTTTTTTAACGAGGCCCTCATTCAGGAGTTTATTACACGGGCTAAAGCCGGTAAGCGACCCGTACGGCTGGCGTTTCGGATCGATGATCCCGCCCTGGCGGCCCATGTACGGCCGTTAACCGTTTCTCTGGTACAAAAGGGCGAACTGCTGCTGGCCGATATGTGGTATTTACCCGAAGGGGTTGCCCAAAGTATTGTAGCCGAGCCGCTGGTCATTGATATGGAAGCGCGTGAGCGCGGTTTTTACCATATCCCCCCCTATATGGCCACGGAATATGGTGACCTGGTTTACCAACTGCCGCGCAAGGCGTTTGTGCTGATTGAAAATTGGGTTCATTTATTTGTGGCCGATATTTTGTTTGGGGTGTTTGCTCGCGGCGCCAATACGGAAGATCGGGCGACCCATGATTGGCGCTATAAGCTAAAAATTTTATACCATTCGCTGCTGGAACAGAAGCATATTTTATCTAATTCAGAACTGGTGCAGGTAGGCAAAAATGTGACCATTGATCCGTCAGCCGTCATTCACGGAATGACAACTATTGGCGATAACGTCACCATTGGGCCAGGTGCAGTCGTCGATAACTGCATTATTGGCAGCAATGTGAATGTCTCGCAGGGCTGCCAGTTGATGCTTAGCGTGATTAGCGACGGCTGTTTTATGCCTTTTCGGACCTCACTTTTCATGACGACGGTAATGGAAAACACAATGGTGGCGCAGAATAGCTGCCTGCAATTGTGCGTGATAGGCCGCGACTCTTTTATTGGGGCCGGTACCACGTTTACCGACTTTAATGTGCTGGGCGGACCGCTGCGCACCGTTAGCCAGGGCCAGGACAGCAGCCTGGAAGAGACCCAGCAACTGGTGCTGGGCGGCTGTGTGGGCCATCACTGCCGCTTAAGTTCGGGGCTGATCATTTATCCGGCCCGTACCGTTGAGTCGGATGTCGTGCTGCTATCGTCGGAAAAGCGGCAGCATGTGACCAAAAATGTTTATTATGAAGACAGCGACCACCATGCCCATACGGACCGCTATGCGTATCCACGATTGTATCCACGACAGGATGGTACATAAGAAAAACCCAGTTGGGGAACAGTCAGTGTAAGCGTTCATTCCCTCTGGAGAAACCGAGTTTTTTGGACCGTAAAATTGCCGGTTCACTAGAGAAAAACTCGGTTTCTAGGCTGAACGCTTACCAGTCAGTTATTGGCTCCATTATTTGAGGACAGATATACTATCGTTATTGACGCTTTTTTTCGCTACACTTAATTTATGAGTGAAGATCGTTTTGGCTTTATTATTCATCCAATTGACACCAAGCGCGATGTGAGCCGCAAATATCCCACTTTGGGTAGGCTGCCCGCCTGGTTAATTGACTTTTTATCCCTATTCTTTCCCCCGGTTTTTATTTCGGAAATTACGGGTGTCACATCGGCTTATAACGGCCGTTCTCTGCACGGCTGGTTTGTGGCCTGTCCCCTGTCGCCAAAAATGATGATGCGCCTGCCCCCCCATCTCGTTTACCGCAAAATTATACAGACAGGCCGCCACGCCGAAAAGCTGGGCGCACGTATTTTAGGGCTGGGGGCGTTCACGTCAGTAGTTGGCGATGGCGGCATAACGGTAGCCAACCAACTCAACATTCCGGTAACAACAGGGGACAGCTACACAGTGGCCACGGCCGTTCAAGCCATTCGTCACGCGGCCGCCACCATGAACATCAGCCTGCCCCAGGCCACCGTGGCCATTGTGGGGGCCACCGGGGCCATTGGGGCCGTCTGTGCCCAAATGTTGGCCCCTGACTGCCATCACCTGCTGCTTATCGGCCGCCGCCCGGCCCGACTGCAAGAAGTTGCCCATCAGGCGCGGACGGCCGGCTGCCGACAGGTCACAACGAGCCACACCATCGACCAACTTTCCCAGGCACATCTCATCATTACCGTTACCAGCGCCGTTGACACCATTATTGGCCCTCAACATCTGCGCCCTGGGGCTGTCGTCTGCGATGTAGCTCGACCCCGCGACGTGTCGCGCCAGGTTGTGCAGGAGCGACCCGACGTTCTGGTCATTGAAGGCGGCATGGTAGCCGTGCCCGGATCAGTCAATTTTAACTTTAATTTTGGCTTTCCGCCCGGTATGGCTTATGCTTGTATGGCAGAGACAATGGCCCTGGCTCTGGAACAAAAATATGAGTCTTATACATTGGGCAAAGATTTAAGATTGTCACAAGTTCTGACAATTGATAAAATCGCAGAGAAGCATGGTTTCAAACTAGGTGGCTTTCGCAGCTTCGAACGAGCCGTTACACCCACCGATATTGCTAAAGTAAAAGCGCATTGTCAGACAAATGGCTCTGCCAATGCGGCGTCACCATTATTAAAAACAAAACCGATTGGACCACAACCATTGTAAGTTGTATCAAGCCAGCCGAGGGAAAAGCTCATGAGCAACGGCCGAATTTTAGTTGTAGAAGATGATTTCGATATTTCAAACATGCTGCGCATCTTTTTTACCGGACAAGGGTACCAGGTAGAAGTAGCCGCACGCGGCAGTGAAGCGTTGGAACAATGTAAAAAGAAATTGCCGGATCTCATTGTTCTAGACATCATGCTGCCCGACATGAACGGGTACGATGTCTGTACACAACTGCGCACGACCACCCGTACCAGCCACATTCCCATCATCTTTCTGACCCAGAAAGACGAGCGGAGCGATCGCATTGCCGGTCTGGAACGGGGCGCCGACGACTACATCACCAAACCCTTTGACATCGAAGAGTTAAAGCTGCGTGTGCGCAATGCCATACGCTATCACCAGAGTAAAAACCAGACCAATCCCGTGACCGGTCTGCCCAGCGGCCGCCTGATTGAAGATCAACTGCGCGAGCTAATGCGCAGCGACGGCTGGGGTTTTCTGCAAATCGGTATTGATCACTACAATGAATTTACCGATGGGTACGGTTTTGTTGCCGGTGATGAAGTATTGCGCTTTGCTACCATGATCCTTAACCAGGTCATTGATGAGTATGGCACCCTGGATGACTTCATCGGTCATGCCAGCAATGAATCTTTTGTTGTCGTTACCAAAAGCAGCGATATCCCGGGGCTGGTCAGCCAGATGCGCCAACGGTTTGATGAAGGCGTGAAATCCCATTACAACTTTATGGACAGGGAACAAGGGAGCATTACTTTGTCTGATGGGTCCACTGCCCCTCTGATGCGTATATCTATAGGCGTTGTCTCTGACCAAACCCAACGCTTTACCGACATCCGTGAAATCACCGAAACAGCCGCCGAAATGCGTCGCCACGATCAGGCCGAACGGTCCTAGTTGATCAAAATGCTTAGGGCCAGATTTGAACCGAAAACGGCTGCGCTGCCGGCTCAGTTCCGAATCCAAGGCCAAAAAATCATGGAACGAGAATTAATCCCGGCCATCATCTGGAATTTCCTGGATAACCTGCGTGAAGGAGTCATCGTTGTGTACCCGAACGGCAGCATTGAATATATGAATGATGCGGCCTATACCGCTTTGGGCCTGGATATCAACCGGGAATATTTAACGCTACCTGATCTACTCCCCCCTTATACACCGGCAGCTATTGGCCATAACCTGCTGCAGCCTCCCTTTATAACGCACTTGACGGCAGCCGGGCAGCCCGTTGAGATTGAGGCCTGTACCCTACCAGAATGGGGTGATAGACTGCTTCAGATTATTGTACGGCCGTTACCCACGGCCGCTTCCTCCCCCTTTCCTGCTGAATACCTGGCTAACCCGGAGCAGCAGAATGAGCTGCCTATTAGCACTGCCCACCTTAAAACAGTGCTGCATATCACCTCCGAACTTTCCGCCAGCCTTGATCATGATTGGGTTCTCATGCGTGCCCTGGAAATGATCAACGACATTGTAAACGCCACCCAAGGCGTCATTTTGCTTATTGACGAAGAGAGCGGCCAACTCGTCTTCCGCGCCTCTTTGGGCAAAGAGCGCCAGCTTTCTCCGCAAGGATTGCCCACCGGTATGATGCCTAATGAAGGGTTAGCCGGCTGGATTATCACCCACCAGGTCTCGACCATTGTCCACGATACCCACCAGGACACCCGCTGGATAAAACGAGCAACCAGCCAAGACCATCGTTCAGTATTAGCCGTTCCGCTCATTAGCAACGAAGCAGTCATCGGCGTCCTCATGCTTTTCCAAAGCAAACCCAACGCTTTTACCAAGAGTCAGCTCGATCTGGTAGAAACGGCCGCTGTCCAGGTAGCCAATGCCATTAGCAATGCCAACCTCTACCAGCTTATTCGCCAGCAAGCCGAGCGGTTGGGAACCATGCTGCGCCTGGAACAGATCGAAACAGCCAAAAACCAGGCCATCCTCGAAAGTATCGCCGACGGTGTTATCGTTGCCGATGCCCAGCACAAGATTATCCTGGCCAATCTGTCGGCCAGCACCATTTTAGGCTTGCCGCGCCGGCAGCTAATCGACCTCACCATTGAAGACCTCCTGGAACACTATGACCTCACAGAGCAATCCTGGATTCCGACCGTGGCCGACTGGACCCTAAACAGCGACCATCTGGAACATCTGGAAGAACAACTGTCGATTGACGACAAAATAATTAACGTCCGCGTCTCGCCCGTCCTGGTTGGTCGCCAACTGTTCGGTACGGTCTCTATTTTCCGTGACGTTACCAAAGAAGCGGAAGTAGACCGCCTTAAAAGTGAATTTGTGTCCACAGTTTCACACGAGCTGCGTACGCCCATGACCTCTATCCAGGGCTTTGTGGATCTAATGCTCCTGGGCATGGCCGGTCAGATGTCCCCGGTACAAATGCGCTATCTGCGTATCATTAAAAACAATGCCGGGCGTCTGCAAATATTGGTTGATGATCTGCTCAATATTTCCCATATTGAAACAGGAAAAGTATTGCTTAATTTGCAGCCAATTAACCTCGCCAGCCTGGTAGAAAAAATAGTAGCTGGTCACATACGGGGCCGCATTCAGCATGAAGAGAAAGATGTGGTCATAAAAACAAAGCTGCCCGATACCTTGCCCCTGGTCAGTGCGGACGAGGCTCGCATTATGCAGGTTTTGACCAATCTGCTCGATAACGCCCTCAACTACACTAACATTGGCGATGAAATTGAAATCAGTGCCTATTGCGATGGCGATTCGGTTTGCGTCAATGTGGCTGACAACGGAATTGGCATTGCTGAAGAAGAGCAGCAAAAGATTTTTGATCGCTTTTATCGGGCCAACAACACCACCGTACAAAAAATACCGGGGACAGGGTTGGGTCTTTCGATTGTACACAGCATTGTGACTATGCACGGCGGCCAAATGCAAGTAATCAGCAAACTGGGACAGGGCAGCACCTTTCGTTTTAATTTGCCGATTGCACCAGAAAGTGAAGCGAATCAACAATGTCTCTAGAGAACCGAGTTTTTAGCACTATATGTTTGTCATTACCCCACTAGAAAAAACCGGTTTCTGGATTGGTAATTGCAAATTTTGAAATTTTGAGTAGATAACTATGGCTAAAATTCTTATTGCCGAAGACGATCAGGATATTCGTGAATTAATCGTCTTAACATTGCAGTTTCATGGGTTTGATGTAGTGGCTGCCGAAGATGGGGCTGTGGCTGTAGAACGGGCCACAGCCGAAACCTTTGATCTGATTATGCTGGACGTGCGCATGCCGCGCATGACAGGATATGATGCCTGCCGCCACCTTAAAGAAATGGAGGACACGCGCAATATTCCCATCATTTTCCTGTCGGCCAAAGGGCAGGAAACTGAAATTCAGACCGGTATGGATGCCGGGGCCGAACAATATATCTTAAAGCCGTTTGCCCCAGATCTGTTGGTTGAAACGATCAAGGACGTACTGGCTCGCTACAGCTAATTTCTACTCAACTCGCCGGCAAAAACCAGCTTTACAAAGCTAGTACCGTCCGATTCCGAACACTGACTACTGACTACTGACTACTGACTACTGACTATTGAACACCTATCAATGAGCATTACTACTGTAAGGAACCACCTGATACACTACGAGGTTCTGGGCCGCGGCCAGCCGGTTATTTTTGTGCATGGCTGGCTAGGTTCATGGCGCTACTGGTGGCCCTCCATGCAGGATCTGTCTGCCCATCATCGCTCTTTTGCCTTTGATTTGTGGGGATTTGGGGATTCAAGTAAAGCAAGTGAACTCTATTCACTGGAGCAATATACGTCGTTGTTGGGAGAATTCATTGACCAGTTGGGCATTGCAACACCGGTAACCCTGGTGGGTCATTCTCTGGGAGCCGTGGTGGCATTGCTCTATACCATTCAGCAGCCACAGGCTGTAAGCAAACTGGTTACGGTATCGCTGCCGATTCACGGTGGCAGCTTGAATGAACGGCTGCTCAACAGCGATCCCGACACCGTTGTTAGCCGTATACTGGGCAAAGGCAACAGTTTTTCAGAAGTAGATAGCGAGCTGCGGAAAACCGACCAGGCAGCTATGAATATGCTGGCCCAAGAGATCAGCGGTCGCAATTTTGCCGACGAGTTGACCAATTGTGAACGGCCGCTTCTAATGGTGTTTGGCGAACAAGACCCCATTGTCCAGCCACCCGCCGGTGATTATTACCATCTGCAAAAAAACGGGCAAAATCGCTTTTATGTCGGGTTAGACGACTGCAATCACTTCCCCATGCTGCAAGAGACGGCTAAATTTAACCGGCTGCTGCTTGACTTTTCTCTGGCCGGGGATGAACTCTCTAAGTTAGAACCCAAAGAGTATTGGTACCGGCGCACTCGCTGAGGAAAGGATGAAGTATGAAGGCCCTATTCCTCTCTGGTTCCTGGTAAGCATTTTGGTGGGGCTGCTGGGCTGTAATGGGCCGGCAGCAGAGGTAACATCTACAAACCTGTCCCAGGCCGTTACCCCTATAATCCCGGTTGGCCCAACGGCCTCTGTTGACCCAACGGCTTCCGTTAGCCCAACGGCCTCCGTTGGCCCAACGGCCACACCCGAACCCACAGCAACGGCCGTTGTCTCGCTCGCGGAGCGTGAGACCCCCACCCCAACAGCCACGCCTTCGCCTACGGCCACGCCGGCCGCAGAAACGGCCGTGCCTACCCCACCCGGTCAAATTGGTCCCCCCTTTGCCGCCAATATAAACCCCCTCACCGGGCTGCCCACCAGTTCCACTATGCTGCAGCAGCGACCATTGGCCATCAAGGTTTCTAATGCGCCGGCCATTGTGCGTCCCCAGGCCGGTCTTAACAGTGCCGACCTCCTCTTTGAACATTACGCCGAGGGGGGGCTGACCCGCTTTACGGCCGTTTATTACAGCCAGCTTCCGGAACGGGTCGGCTCCATTCGCAGCGGCCGTTTCATCGACCTGGAAATTCCGCGCATGGTCGACGCCGCTTTTGCCTATTCCGGGGCCTCTGGACCGCTGCGCCTCATGTTCCGCGACAGTGCCTTCTTCGAGCGCATCATCTCGCCTGACTTTGGCCACGGCGGTTTTGTGCGGATGCCCGATCCCAACCGCGCCTTTGAACACACCCTCTTTGCCGACCCGGCCAATTTGCGCTTTATTCTGGAGCAGCGCGGCGAAAACAGGCCGCCACAGTTTCAAAACGGCATGGTCTTCCATCCCGACCCGCCGCCCAACGGCTCCCCCGCCACTCGTATTGAGATTGATTATCGTGGCACAAACGCCTTTTGGGGGTATAGTAACGGCCGTTACCAACGCTGGACCGATGGCGACCCCCACTTTGACGCCAACAGCGGCGAGCAGCTTAGCTTCAAAAATATCATCGCCATCGCCGCCCATCATCAGGAATCCGACATCTTGGAAAGTCCGGGCAGTTTCTCCATTCAGATACAAATTTGGGGCGAAGGCCCCGTCTCCATCTTTCGAGACGGACAGCGCTATGACGGCCGTTGGCAGCGACACCATCCGGACGATATGCTTACTTTTACCGATATGGACGGCAATGCGCTGCCCCTGGCCCCCGGCAACAGCGCCTTCCAACTGGTCCCCCTCGGCTTTGACCGGCTGTTTGTGGACCGGTAGGCAGTATTCAGTATTCCGTATTCGGTAATCAGTGTCCCATTTTTAGAAGGGACAACATGAGCGTGGGCACGCCATGAAGAATGAAAATTCATCGTCTACCCCTGACTTGATCAGGGGCCGTCGTCCATCGTCTATTTTCACAGGAGGTCTCTCGTGAGTAGTTTTCAATTTGAAGCCTGGCCCACCGAATTTCGGACTATCAACCAGCACTTCGCGGCCAATCCCCAAAATTATGCCCAGTTTGGCCTGGCCGGCCATGAAGGTGTAGACATCATGGCTCCCCACGGCAGTAAAATTTTTGCCGTGGCTGCCGGCATGGTCACTCTGGTCCACACCAACCCCAACAGCCACAACTATGGCATCCACGTACGGCTGGATCACGGCAACGGCTACCGCACCATTTACGCTCATTTACAGCAGGCCAGCGTGCGCACGGGCCAGCGCGTCGCTGCCGGTGACCTGTTGGGGCTGGCCGACGACACGGGTAACAGCTTTGGTTCCCATCTACACCTCACCCTAAAAAGGCAGGGAGCCAGTTTGCCCGGCTACCCCCCCGATTTTATCGACCCCACCCCCTATTTACTGCCGTTGATGGGCTGGCATCGTCCGGCCGGTCCCTACGTCAGCGGCTGGGCTTTTACGGGTGGCATCATTATCAATGGCGATCTGGCCCAGGCCAACAGCGGCGGCATTAACCTGCGCACCCAGCCCAGCGTCAATGCCAACCAGATCGACCTGGTGCCCGGTGGCACGCTCATGATTGTTACCGGCCCCAATCAGGGCCTCTACACACGGGTCAATGTGCCCAGGGCAGCCCTGGCTCACGGACAAACCACACCACCCCCACCCCCCGGTCCGCCACCCCCCCAAACTGTCAACACGGTTGATGGCTGGGGCTTTGCCAGCAACTTGACCGTCTCAGGCAATCAGGCCGTCGTTGGTCAATTTGGTATCAATCTACGGGCCACGCCTAATCGAGAAGGGTTGAATATGGGGCTGATTACGGCCGACAGCACCGTCACTATTCGCGGAGCGCAAAACGGCGAAGATTTACCCGTGCGCGCCCGCCGGAGTGACTTTACCGGCCCCGTCAATATCCCCAGCCAACCGCCCCCACCCCCAGCGCCCGGCCCTGACAGGCCAACCGATCCCGACAGCTACACCGGTTGGGCCTGGACACCTTATTTAGAAATCATGGGCAGGCTGGCCTTAGTCGGCCGTTTTGGGATCAACCTCCGCAGCGGCCCTAACCAAAATACACAAAATATTGGCCTGGCCCAAGGGGGCGCGACGGTGACCATTATTGGTGAACCCGATGGCGAATATACCCCTGTGCGCGTCCGCCGGGATAACGTTCTCAACGCCGCCAGCCCTATGCCCGCCATTGTTTCCTTCCAGCCATTGCCCGAACCAGACAGCCCACCACCACCGCCCGCACAACCGATCCACGACACCACGCCCGGCTGGGCCTTTACCACCGCCATTGAAATTAATGGCAGCCAGGCTACTGCCAACCAATACGGCATCAATCTGCGTGACGCCCCTCGCCGCGACGCCAGCAATATTGGCTTTGTACCCGGCGCGGTCAGTCTGATTGTCACCGGCCCGGCGCAGGGGGAATATACCCCCGTGCGCGTGGATGATACCCTTCTCCAGCCCCCCTTTGATCCCAGTGCGCCCACCGACACCACCGTCACCCCACCGGCCAGCAATCCGGAGCCAACTCCCATTGGCAATGCCCATCTGGGGCTGCACGCTTCGGCCGATCCCGGCATCAGTCAGGCGGAAATTGAAACCTTCCAAACGATGCGGCCCGGCATGATCAAGGTGCTCTCTTTCCACGATCCCGACGGCGTGCGCCGGTTGGCTCAAAATCATCCCGACGCCCATTGGGTCGTGCGTGCTTTTCTCAGTTTCGGTAACCGCAATATCAGCCCGCAGCAATTTTTTGACTTTACGATTAGTGACATGCACCGCACCCTCAATCTGCTGCCCCGCGAGCGTACCGTTATCGAACTCCACAATGAACCCAATCTCATTATGGAAGGATTGGCCAGTGCCTGGCAGGATGGAGCCGGCTTTTCCCGCTGGTGGCTGCAACTGCTGGCCCTCTACCGGCGCGAACTGCCCGGCATGCGTTTCATCTATCCCGGACTCTCCCCGGGCCATGACGTGAGCAACATCAAGCAGGACCATATCCGCTTTATTGAAGCCAGTCGTGAGGCAGTGGAAGCGGCCGATGGGCTGGCCGTCCACATCTACTGGTCTGACGTCTACCCCATGGAAATGGCGCTGGCGGTGCTGGATGATTATATCGCCCGCTTCCGCTACAAGCCGATTTGGGTCACCGAGGCCAGCAACAACAAGGCAGGCACCCCCACCTGGCGCAAGGGGGAACAATACCTTAAGTTCTGGCAAGCGCTGCAATCACGGCCCACGGTGCAAGGTGTCACCTACTTCGTGGCCTCGGCCAGCAACCCTGAATTTGGCGAAGAAGTCTGGGTCGGCCGCGGTATTGCCGAAGTAGTGGGGAGACGATGAACGGTAATCGGTGAGCGGTAATCGGTGAACGGATTACCGCTCACCGATAACGGATAACGGATAACGGAAAAATGGAACATCAATACGTCAAAACGAATGGGATTCAACTACACGTGGTTCAGGCGGGGCCGGTGGACGGGCCGCTGCTGATTTTGCTGCACGGCTTTCCGGAGTTTTGGTCCGGCTGGCGGCGGCAAATTCCGGCGCTGGTGGCGGCGGGGTACCGGGTCTGGGTCCCGGACCAGCGGGGCTATAATCTGAGTGACAAGCCGGCCGGAATTGGCTCTTACAACTTGGATTTGCTGGCTGAGGATGTAGTGGGCTTGATTGAGGCGGCGGGCGTGGAAACGGCCGTTGTCATCGGTCACGATTGGGGGGCCAACGTGGCCTGGTGGCTGGCCGCCAAACAGCCGCAACGGCTGTCGAAAATGGTGGTCATGAACGTGCCTCACTGGGCCGTCATGGCCCGCCACCTGCGCCAGAGCCGGGCACAGCTTCGCAAAAGCTGGTATATCTTTTTCTTCCAACTGCCCTGGCTGCCTGAAGCCCTCATCCGGCGTAACAATTGGGCGCAGGCCGTGTGGGCGCTCAAAGGCAGCAGCCGGCCGGGGACCTTTAGCGAAACCGACCTGGAACAATACCGTCGGGCCTGGTCCCAGCCGGGCGCGATGACCGGCATGATCAACTGGTACCGGGCCATTATGCAAAAGCGGCCCACCTCGTCACCCAACCCGCTCATCCGTGTGCCCACCCTGCTCATCTGGGGCGCGCAAGACCGGTTTTTAGACCAGGAGATGGCCCAACCGAGTGTCGATTTGTGCGAAAACGGCCGTTTGGCCCTCATCCCCGAAGCCACTCACTGGGTCCAACACGAAGAAGCCGAGCAGGTCAATGAGCTAATCATCACGTTCTTAAATAATGAGTAGAGTTTTTTAGTGTTTATAAAAATAATCGGGTTACCCTGTGTCATTCCCGCGAAGGCGGGAATCCATACGCCTGGACTCCCGCCTTCGCGGGAGTGACAGAGAAGGTTTCTGTTATCCGTTTAAATTCTTAATTTGTAAAAACCCCTACGCACCACGCACTACTTTCGAGGTATCCATGATTCAAGCGATTATTTTTGACGTAGGCGGCGTCCTGCTGCGAACCGAAGACCGCAGCTATCGCCGCCGCTGGGAAGAGAAGTTGGGGCTGGACGATTGGGGCGCCGATGAAATTGTTTTTAACAGCGAAATGGGTGTCCAGGCTCAAACGGGCCTGGTGACCGAAGAAACCCATTGGCAGTGGGTGGGTGAGCATCTGGGCCTATCGCCGGCTGAACTGTCCCAATTCCGGCAGGATTTTTGGGCCGGGGACCGGCTGGATGAGGCCCTGGTGGCCTACATTGGCCGCCTACAAGGCCGCTACCAGACGGCCATCATCAGCAACGCCATGGACGGCCTGCGCCACAGCCTGACCCACACCTATCCTATCGCCCAATTTTTTGACCTGATTGTCGTCTCGGCCGAAGAGAAAGTCATGAAGCCGAAGCCGGAAATTTACCAACGGACTTTGGCACGGCTGGGCCGCCAACCACATGAAGCTGTTTTTATTGATGATTTTCGTCACAATGTGCTGGCCGCCCGCGAGTTGGGCATGACGGCCGTTCACTTCTCTCCCGACCTCAACCTGCCCCACGAGTTGGAGAAAATGGGCGTTCTGTAGGAGAGAAGTAAAAAACAATATTCTCGCCTCACCCACTTCTTACTTCTTACTTCTCACTTTTTACTTCACTCTTCCACCAACTCAACCTCAAAAACAAGGGGCCACAATTTGCCGGTGACAAAAAGACGGCCGTTTTCCTCATCAATCGTCACCCCGTTTAACACATCAATAGGACCGGTCAGGGGCACACCATCCAGCAGCCCCGACAGGTCGATCCAGCCCGTGACGTAGCCTGTGTCCGGGTCAATACGCACTATCCGGTCCGTCTGCCAGACGTTGGCATACAGTTCCCCCTCGCTATAAGCCAGTTCATTCAGTCGCAGCACCGGATTGCCTTGCTCATCAATGACCGTGACGCGATCAATTTCGGTCAATGTTTCCGGGTCCCAAAAATAAAGATGGGCGCTGCCGTCGGTCACAATCAGCCGCTGCCCGTCGTGGGTCAGGCCCCAGCCCTCCGTCTCATAGGAGAAGGTGCCGAGCAGGTCAAAGCTTTCTTTGTCGTAAATAAAGCCCGTCTTTTCGCGCCAGGTCAGTTGGATAATGCGATCTTGCCAAATGGTGATGCCTTCGCCAAAATAGTCGGCCGGCAGGTCAAGCAACAGATCCACTTCTCCCGTTTCTAAATCAACGCGGCGCAGGGAAGAACGGCCGTATAAGCCCGTACTCTCATACAGCCAGCCATCGTCATAAACCAGCCCCTGCGTAAACGCCTCCGGGTCATGGGGGAACTGGTTGACAATCTCATAGCCGTAATAGGTAACGGACCGCGCCGCTGGCGTGGCGGCCGGCGTGTGGGTAGGTAATATGAGCGGAGCAGCCCCCAGCGTCGGCTCTACCGTCTGTATAATGGGGGCAGCAGGCGGCTGGCGACAGCCCATCATAATGAGCAGCAGCCCCAGCCAGAACAGAATAATAACTCTATCGTGTAACCTTTGTCTCAGTGATTTTATTTGAGTCAATCGCACTCCTAAAAATAATTAACTGTTGAATTGCTGAACTGTTGAATGATTAACCAACTGCCTGACCATACGCCATTAACAATTCACAAATTTAACAATTCAGCCATTAATTATTGTAACGCCTGAGCCACATGATGAACCAGTCGCTCGGCCACGGCCGTTTTGCTCAACAGCGGCATTTCCTCTACCACCCCGGCCGAACTGAGCAGCACAATCCGGTTGGTATCCACGGCAAACCCGGCTCCTTCGGCCATCACGTCGTTCACAGCGATGAAGTTTAACCCTTTCCGCAGCAGCTTGGCCCGACCGTATTCATAGGCATCATGGGTCTCGGCGGCAAAACCGAGCGAGACACGGGGAAAACCGGTCTTTTCCCGCTGCTCCTTGACCGCGCTCAAAATATCCAGCGTCACTTCCAAACCAATCGCCTGACCCCAATCATTGGCCTCCGTCTTCTTCAATTTTCGTTCTGACAGCTTATCGGGACGAAAATCGGCCACGGCCGCCACCATAAAAAGGGCGTCGGCATCGGCTACGGCCGCTAAGACCGCCTCCCCCATCTGCGCCGTCGTCTCTACCGGGACCAGGTTGACCCCCAGCGGCGGCGGTTCGGCCACAGGCCCCAGCACCAGCGTGACCTCGGCCCCGGCGTCCAGTGCGGCCTGAGCCACGGCCAGCCCCTGCTTGCCGGTGGAGCGATTGCTGATAAAGCGGACCGGATCAATCGCCTCCCGCGTGGGACCGGCGCTGACAACCACTTTGGTTCCGGCCAATACGCCCGCACGGGCCAACGTAAGCCGCACCAGGGCCAGCAGCTCTGCCGGCTCCAACATGCGCCCCAGACCGCTCAAGCCGGAGGCCATGCGGCCCGTTTCCGGCCCGGCAAAGACCACGCCCCGCTCTTTGAGCGTGGCTACGTTGGCCTGAGTTGCCGGATGCTCGTACATGCCGCCGTCCATGGCCGGGGCAATCAGCAGCGGGCAGCGAGCCGCCAGCGCCGTCACGCTCAGCAGGTTATCGGCCAGGCCGTGGGCCAGCTTGGCCAGAGTGTGGGCGGTAGCCGGAGCGATCAAGAAAAGATCGGCCGTTTCCCCCAGCCCCACATGCTGCACATGCTCACGCCGCCACATATCGTCGTACACCGGCCGGCCCGTCACCGACTGAAAGGAGAGCGGCGACACAAAGCGGCCGGCCGCCTCGGTCATAATCACATCGACCACAGCCCCCGCCTGCGTCAGCTTTGAAGCCAGGTCAACCGTTTTATAACAGGCTATGGAGCCGGTCACACCGAGTAAGATTCGTTTGTTTTTTAAGCGTGTTATCATGGGGTTTCTCGTAGTGCGTATTGCGTATTGCGTAGTCCGTAGCATTGGTACGGACTACGCACTACGCACTATTTATTACTGTGCCAATAGGGTGGTCCGGATTGAGTAAAAGCTGCTGTAAATTGCCCGCTTTCAGGCCGGAAAAGATGCGGATGGTCAGGCCGGGTTGATTTTGCACCAGGTGGAGCATCGCTTCTACCTTGCTGGCCATGCCGCCGGTGACGTCGGTGCCGCGCGAGCCGCCCAGCGCCGGCCGGATGGCCTCAAAATTGGCGGGCGTAATGGCCGGGATGAGGTCGCCCGCTTCGTCGTAGACGCCGGCCGTTTCTCCGGCTAACAGCAACCAGGACGGCCGTATCTTCTTTGCCAGATACCCCATCACTTCCTCGGTAGAAATAATCGTGCCGCCGCGCACCTCGTCAAAGGCCACGTCCCCATAGACGACGGGCAGCAGCCCGGCAGCCAGCGCATTTTCGACGGTGTGGCCGGCCAGATGGATAATAGTCCCGTCCCGGCAGCGGGCAGAGGCGGAAGGCTGCACGGTCAGAGCGGGCACGTTAGCCTCCAGCAGCGCCTCCACCAGCAGCCGGTTGAGCCGGGCGGCGGCGGCGCTGACCTGGGCAAACCCCAGCCATTGCTCCGCATTGGCCACTCCCTGGCGCGTGCCATATCTGGCCCCGGCCACGTGGCCAAAGGAGCCGCTGCCGTGACCCAAAACGAGGGAAACCCGCTCCTGCCACACTGCCCCAATTTCGTTGGCCAATCGCGCCAGCACATCCGGCCGCACCTGCTCCACGCCGGTTTTGTCGGTTATCAGGCTGCC
>JAWOIM010000546.1:0-4740 GCA_046484685.1 Chloroflexota bacterium
ATTAATATAATAAAGACAATCGACATATCCGGCTCAGTGGGTGCAGCCGGTGCCGGTGTGGCAGCCGCCACAGCGGTTTGTGTGGGGGCAAGGGTGGCCGCGTGTGTGCTTATCACCGTCGCGGCAACGGCCGTTTCGGCCACCAGCGGCTCCGCAGCGGGCGTATTGGTAGGCACTATGTCGGCCGCTGCTGTTGGTATGGGGCCGGCCGGCCCCTCGGCTAAAAACCAGGAAACGGCCGTGCTGTCCGTCGTAAAAAATTGATACAGCATCTCGGCCACCTGCCGGTTGCCGCCCGCCGCGGGATGGGTGCAATCCTGGGTCATGTCGGCCTGAGTCCAGGTACGGCCGTCGGCCCGCGGGTTCTCCCCATCAATCCATAAATAAGGCCCCCAGGACAAATACGGTGCCTTTACCTCTCCCTGGGCCGCATCAAAATTAAGGGACGGGTCCCCCTCAAGCTGCTGCTCAATCAACCACTTCACGGCAAATCCGGTCTCAAAGGCCAGCGGCTCGGGACTCAGGCCGCGCCAATAGGTATACGAGCGGGTGCGGCTGGACAGATACACCAGGCGCAAATTCGGATAACGGTCGTTCAGGATGTGGACAATATCTCTCAAGCAGTCTTGTAATTCCTGCGCCTTATCCGGAAAATCCCCGCCGCGCACCAGGGTCTGCTTGATCCAGGCCACCTGGACCTGTTCCGGCGTGACGCCCGCCCGCTGCAAACGCAGGTCTAGCTCCGCCCAGGTATCGGCTTCCTCACCCACCCAGCGGTCGGCCACACGGCCGCCCTGCGCCCCGTTGACCAACAGCAGGCGAGGATTAACGGCCGTATCTCCATGAATCATGCTCTGAAAAGAGCCAAACTCAGATGACGTATTAGACATACCAATCGAAATAAAGACAATCTGACCGTCGGCCGCCGGTTGGCCGGCCTCGTTTAGGGGGACGATCTGTGCCGCCAAAGCTATGCCCGCCGCTTCGTGAGCCGCCGGGCGACTGTTCTGCCCGTGAGGATAAAGACCACCCGCAAAAGCGGTGGGGCCGCTTGACGTACCGGTCACATCATCTGCCAGGCGCACATACTCAGCAGATCCCAACTCGGTTAGCGGTTGGCTCACCGGCACAAACGGCCCTTCACAAAACCCGTCAGCCAGGACCGGCTGCGGGTAAAACAGGCCAAGCGCCAAAAACAACCAGACCAGCAACAGACCATATTTGACAGGGTGTTGGGTTGCCAAGGTGACAAGATGATTACTCACTATCCATTACTCACTGATTACTGCCTACCGCTTACTGAATCCAAATGGTCTGCCAGCGTTTCTACTGCCCGATCCCAGGTCCAATGCTGGGTGACGTGTCGACGGCCATTTTCACCATACCTGGCCGCTGTCGATTCATCGGCCAAAATTTGCCGCAGCGCCTGGGCAAAACGGAGCGGATCTCGTTCTACCAGCAGTCCTGTCTCCTCATGGAGGACACTTTCTTGCACACCCCCTTCGCGCACGGCTACCACCGGCGAACCGCAGGCCATCGCTTCCAGCGGCACCAGGCCAAAGGGTTCGCGGATGGGGGTATAGGCGGTAACGGCCGTTTCATTATAAAGCTGCACCAACTGCTCATCACTGACGCTGCCGCGCAGTTCCAAATCCACGTCTAGATCGGCCGCCAGTTGAGTCAAATACTCCCGCTCCGGTGGATTTTGAAAGTTGCTGGCAATGACCAGCGGTGGCCGTTCGGCAGGCGGCATATGGCCCACCGCCTCAATCAAAAAATCAAACCCTTTCAGTGGCGTCAGCGAACCAACAGAGAGTATCATCCGCTTTTTGGGCCGCGCCAGCGGCCGAAACCATTCCACGTCCACCCCATGATAGCTAACCTCGGCCTCCACCTGATAGATGCGGCGCACGGCCGTTTGCATAAAGGTGGAATTGACCAGCACCAGGCCGGCCCGACGCACGTTACGGCGGTCGATCCCTTTTAGCAGGCTGCGGTAGAGCGGCGGCAGAGGATCAACCCGGTTCAACAGACGACGGCGGGGAAAGTTGTCGTCGTCATAAGGACGAGGTGGGTCGCTTTCGTAGAAGCGGCGCAGCGGCTCCTGACAATAGTAGATCGTGGGTAAACGGCCGTGTACATAATGGAGCAGCGTTGAGGCCGCTTCCAGCCGGCAGGGATGAACAAATAGTAAATCATACCCGCCGGTCTCGATCTGGCGGGCTATCTGGCGCAGGGGCCGGCGCAAGCGGTACAGGTCGGCCAGACGAAAAGCCTGATTCACCCGTCCCCAGGGTGACCTCAGTAACGGCAGCGGGGCAAAAGGGATACTGTGATGCTGGCTGGTAAACGGCCGTAAATCGGCAAACGCATGGTCCGCACTCGACAACGTATACACGTCAATCTCGTGCCTGGCAGCCAGCCGCCGGGCCTGCTCATACAGGGTTCGTTTAGCACCCCCGGAAGGTAAATTGTGAAACAGCGCAATTCGCATGGCAATGTTTACCACAAAGGACGCCAAGGACACGCAACTGTTTAGTTCTTCTGGAGACCTGACAGGTTTTTAGGCCAAATTTTGGCTCATCCTTCCTTAACAAAAAACCTGTCAGGTCTAAACACTCACGTAAAATCTTTGTGTTCTTTGTGTCCTTCGTGGTTAATCATACGGCGACGGGCTGGGCCTGGCTGCGGGCGCGGGCCAGACCAAGATGGGGCTGCGTCACAATGTAAAGCCCCTCGACCGCTTCTTCCGGCGTCCAGGCAATGCCATCGACCCCTTCCACGCGGCCAAAGAAGTGACTTTGCTCCTGTTTGGTTTGATCGTCAACCATCTGCATTCTTTGTTTATCCTGCCGGATGGCCAGATTCTCAGCAATTTTATGAGACATCTCTTCAAAAATAAGAGAACGAGCCTCATCTCCACTACCCTGCTTCACGTCTCTCAGATCGTCTACGCCAGAGACCAGATGGGTAAAAGCCAGCTTCAGGTCCATTCCGGTGGCATCATGGCCGGAAAGCTTGCTGGCCATCCAGAAGATCGACTCTTTGCCATCATATTGGTAATAAAAGGCAGACAAGAAAACAAGCAGGCGCAGGTAGGTATAGCGATAACTCTTTTCAAAGAAACGCACTGCTTCCGCCTCGGCCACTTCCTGGCGCAAGATGCTGCCAATACTGATGGCCGACAAAAAGCCGCTCAACATGGCCAGATGCACCCCGGTGGACAATAGCGGGTCCAGGAAGCAGGCCGCATCACCTACCAAAAAGTAGCCCGGACCGGCAAATTCGGAAGCATAGTAGGAATAATCGGTCTCGACCTTTAACTCGGTGGTTCGCTGACCCGGAGCCAATATTTCGGTCACTGTATCGGATTGAGCCAGCGCTTCCTGGTAAATTTGCTCAATAGACTGCTGCTCATTTTTTGCTTTGAAGGCGTCTTTGTGCATCACCACCCCCACACTCATCGTGCCGTCGTGGAGCGGAATGGCCCAAATCCAGCCGTCGGTAATGGAAATGGTGGCAATAGAGCCTTGTTTTGGCTCAGGCAGGCGGCCGGCATTTTCCCAGTAGCCCCAGACGGCGATATTTTTAAAGGCTTCGTGATACTGGCGGTTGCGCAAGTAGCGCGTGGACAGCAGTGCTGACCGGCCGGAGGCATCAACCACGTAGTCAAAGGTGATGTCCCAACGGCCGTTTGGTTTACCAACGGGGCCAACGGTGGCTTTATACGGCCGTTTCTCCCCTTCTTCGGTAAAATGAATCTTCTGTACTTCTACCTCTTGCCAAACGGTTACACCTTCACTGGCGGCATGGTCCAGCAAAATTTTGTCGAACTCTGAACGAATCACCTGGTAGCTGTAGGTGTGCTGGCCAGACAGTTCATTAAAAAAGAGGTCCCAATGCTGGCTGCCCCACTCAATATGGCCACCCGGCTTACATTGAAAACCGTGAGCGTCTACTTTTTCCCGTACGCCCATCAGATCCAGGAACTCTAAAATGGAAGGCAGCAGCGATTCCCCGATATGGTAACGGGGAAAAGCCTCCCGCTCCACCAGGGTGACAGAAATGCCTTCGCGAGCCAACAAGGTAGCGGCCGTTGACCCGCCGGGGCCACCCCCAATTACCAAAACCTGCGTCTGATCGGTCCGGTACGACCCGGCCCCATGACTGCCGTTACCGTTACTACCATTTTTCGCTGCATATGCTTCCTGCTTCATGCCTGAGCCTCCGTAAATCAACCGTTAATAATTACAAAAATCAGTGGCATACTACCCACTGTTCACTATTTACTGAATACCGATTACTAATTACTGTACGCGAAGCGGTCGCTCCGCGACATTACCGATTACTGATTGTAGAGTATAGGAAGCCAAACTTAACAATCTGCTTACTATTAAAATACGGCCGTATCTATCCGGACAATTTACAAATTTGTCCTATTTGTTATACAATGACCTTGTGATGGGATCTGGTGGGAATGAGACGCCTCCATCACTTAAGCGCTATGGTAATGGTTACACGTCTTTTATCTCTTTTAGGATTATTGCTGCTTTTGCTCACTGCTTGCCGGCAAGGACCCGCTTCACCTGCCGGGGCCTGGTCTGAAAAGGGGCCACCCGCTGCTGTGGATATACCGGGAGCAGCGATGACCCCAACGGCCGTTTCTGCCCTGGCCGGTAAAACAAGCCCCCCCCCCACTACGCCAACTGTTACCGCTACCTCTACAGCCACCCCGCGTCC
>JAWOIM010000294.1:0-2592 GCA_046484685.1 Chloroflexota bacterium
GTGTCGGTCATCGGCATGGGCACCAATCGCTTTGGCAACAAAGTGGAAAAAGCGGCCGTTTCCGATATTTTGGATGCGGCCCTGGATTTGGGCATTAACTTTATTGATACGGCCGATGTCTATGCCAACGGCCGTTCCGAAGAAACGCTCGGTGCAGCCCTCAAGGGGCGCTGGGACCGATTCGTCCTGGCTACCAAAGTTCATTTCAAAACGGGCGATGGTCCCAATGACTACGGCTCATCCCGCTACCACATTATGAATGGCGTCGAAGCCAGCCTGCGCCGCCTGCAAACCGACCACATCGACCTCTACCAACTGCACCGCTGGGACGCCTTTACCCCTATCGCAGAAACAATGCGGGCGCTGGATGATCTGGTCAGCAGTGGCAAGGTACGCTACATTGGGGCCTCTGCCTTTGCCGCCTGGCAGTTGGCCCAGGCCAACCTGCTGGCTGAATTCAAGCAATGGTCGGCCTTTGTGTCGGTGCAGTCCCATTACCACATGCTGGAACGGGAGGTGGAGCGAGAAGTGCTGCCCTACTGCCAATACCAAAACATCGGCTTTATCCCCTACTTTCCTCTGGCCGGTGGCTTTCTCACCGGCAAATATAAACGAGGCGAAGAGGCTCCGGCCGGCTCACGCGGTGAAGAGAGCAGCTACGTGCAGGGCTACATGACCGAAGCCAACTATGACCGCATCGAGCAGTTAACCGCCTGGGCCGCAGCCCATGAGCGCACCCTGGCCGAACTGGCCCACGCCTGGCTGCTGGCCCAGCCCCAGGTCTGCTCCGTCATTTCCGGCCTTACCCGCCTGCAACATCTCCAGGCCAACGCCAAAGCGGCCGATTGGGAACTGACTCCGGCCGAGTTGGAAGCAGTAGAAAAGATTTTAGACAACAAGCCGGCAGGCTGAGTGAAAATCATGGGTGTAAGATAAAAGCTGTTGGCGGCGTCTGTTATAGTGGGTTGGTAAACAAAAACAAAAATGGAGGCAGTAGATGGCAGTGACACCCACTATGGAGGAGAAAAAATCGTTTTGGCAGGCGCAGGGAACCAAGTTAATCGCCCTGACTTTTTGGTTAGCTTTGATTGGGGGTTATTGGTGGTATACCCGCAGCAGCAATCTTACACCAACCGAGAGTCTACAACTGCTGGCCACGTTTTTAACGGGCAGTACGCTGGGGGGGCTGGCCTATATCCTGATTTATTTGTTACGGCCGTTAATCTTTTTCCCCGCCACCCTGTTGACCCTGTTGGGCGGCTTCCTCTTTGGGCCAATCTGGGGCATTATCTACGTCGTCCTGGGCAGCAACGGCTCGGCTCTGGCGGCCTACTTTGTGGCCCGCTTTTTTGGCCAGGATCTGCTGCCAGATCAGGAAGACAGCCAGAGCTTTGTTAATCGTTATGCCCAACGTCTGCGCGACAACAGCTTTGAGACGGTGCTGCTGATGCGCCTCCTCTTTTTGCCCTACGATCTGGTTCACTACGTGGCCGGATTTCTGCGGATCGATTGGCGCGCCTTTATCCTGGCCACGGCCATTGGCTCCATCCCCGGCACCATTTCCTTTGTCCTGCTGGGCAGTTCATTCGGCACGCTGGATGATCTGGCAGCCGGACAGGTGTCGGTCAACCCGTGGGCGCTGGGATTGTCGGTGGTCTTGATTGTGGGCAGCCTGATTGTATCGCGCATTTTGCGCCGGCGCGGGACGTTGGAATGAGAACAGCGGATTAGACGGATTTTGTATTAGGCACAAGGTGTTTGGACAAAACTTCACCACAGAGGGCACAGAGAACACAGAGTTTTTCTGTTTAATTCTCCGCGATCTCTGTGTACTAAGTGGTTTAACCTATTCATGATCAGTACGGATTTTTACGAATTTTATCCGTGTCGATCCGTTGAATCCGTAACATCCGTGGTTAATTGTTAACAAAGGATAGAGATGAATCAGATAGTTGTTAAACCAGATGATAAGTACAACCGGGAGCTGGTGGCCAATGTGCATCCGGCCGATCATGTGAATCCGACGCCAGACGGCCGTTACAATCTGGTCGTCATTGGCGGCGGCTCGGCGGGCCTGGTGTCGGCCGTAGGGGCAGCCGGCGTGGGGGCCAAAGTGGCCCTGATTGAGAAACATCTGTTGGGCGGCGACTGCCTCAACGTAGGCTGCGTGCCTTCTAAAGCGATTATCCGGGCCGCTAAAGCGGTGGGCGAAATCCGGCGGGCGGGCGAGTTTGGCATTAGCATTGCCAACGCTCATCTCCCCGACGACATAACGGTCGATTTTGGCGCGGTCATGGAGCGGATGCGCCGCATTCGCACCGAAATCAGTCACCACGATTCGGTGGCGCGGCTGCAAAGCCTGGGCATTGACGTTTTTCTGGGCGAGGCCCAATTCACGGGGCGCAACGAAATCAGCATTGGCGGCCAGACGCTGCACTTTAGCAAAGCAGTCATCGCCACCGGCTCGCGGGCGGCGGTGCTGCCCATTCCGGGACTGGCCGAAGCCGGTTACTTAATCAACGAGACCTTGTTTGAACTGACAGAACGGCCGTCTACCCTGGCCATCATCGGCGCAGGACCTATCGGGGCAGA
>JAWOIM010000566.1:0-5577 GCA_046484685.1 Chloroflexota bacterium
CAGGCCGTGGCCACCATTATGCAGCAGGCCGGCGTCAGCTTTGCCGTTTTGGGCGAGAGTGAAAGCTGCACCGGCGACTCGGCGCGGCGTGCCGGTAATGAGTACCTCTTTTACGAAATGGCTATGGGCAACATTGAAACGCTCAACCAGGCCAACGCCCACGAGCGGCGCATTGTGACAAGCTGCCCCCACTGCTTTACCACTATCGGTAAAGAGTACCAGGAATTAGGCGGCCATTATGAAATCTTCCACCACACCCAGTTGATTGCCGACCTGGTGGGCCGGGGCAAACTGCGCCTCAACGGCAGCCAGTTGGAGCAGGTAACGTTCCACGATCCCTGTTATCTGGGCCGGCACAACGGCATCATTCAGGACCCGCGTGAAGCGTTACGTCAGGCTGGGGCCACGCTGCTGGAAATGGGGCGACACGGTACCGACTCTTTCTGCTGCGGGGCCGGTGGGGCGCAAATGTGGAAAGAGGAAGAGCATGGCACCGAGGCGGTCAACATGAATCGCTTCCGCGAGGCGCAGGGCACGGGAGCCCAAACGCTGGCCGTAGGCTGCCCCTTCTGCGCCACGATGATGCACGATGCCAACCGGGAAACGGGGGAAACGATGGTGGTGAAGGATGTGGCGGAGTTAGTGGTGGATGTGATGGACGTGAAGCGTGATGCGTGATGCGTGAAACGTGATGCGTGATTTTTTTGAACTGCCGCGATGTGAAGGGATGTCACCTCGACAAGCTCGGTGCAAGCTCTGAGTAACAGCGAAGGAATGCAAAAAGTTAGACTTTGCGCCCTTTGCGTCTTTGCAGTGAAATAACACCTGTGAGCAATGTAAAAATGTCAACACTTATTCTCGTTCGCCATTCGGCCGTTTTGGTTGACCCCGATGTAGCGGCAGCACAGTGGCGGTTGTCGGCAGACGGCCGTTTCTGCTGCCACCAGTTAGCCGAGCAACTGCAACCCTATCGACCCACCCGCTTTATCACCAGCGACGAAGTCAAGGCTGTGGAAACCGGCCAGATCATGGCTGCCCAGTTGGGGTTGCCCTGCACCATCGAGGCAGACCTGCACGAACAAAATCGGGCTGGCCTGCCCTTTTTTACCGACAAGGATGCCTGGGCCACGGCCGTGGCCCACTTCTTTGCCCAGCCTGAGCAGCAGGTATTGGGAGAGGAAACGGCCGTGCAGGCGCGTCAACGGCTGGAACAAACTATTATCCAGCTACAGCAGCAATATCCCCAAGACAGGCTGGCGCTGGTCGGTCACGGCCGTATCTTGACCGCCTTTATCACCTACCACAACCCGTCTCTCGATCCGTTCTCTTTCTGGCAAAGCCTGACGCTGCCCTGTGCTTTCATTCTCGATGCCGTCAGTTATCGGCTCCAAGAACGAATTTATCTGCCATCCAGTTAACCCCTTATTCCCCCTATTTCAATATGCCACATCCCCAAAAGGATGATAAAATAGGCCCCCGGTACATACCGACTTTAAAAACAAGAGAAAGGCGGGTTTGTGAAAACCCGCTTTTTTATTGTGGGGGTACAGCCACCCACCCTTCTGTCCCATCAGGAGCTATTACTATGCGTAAATTCTCATTTCTATTACTGCTTGTTGCCGCTCTGGCTCTGACCCTGGCCGGCTGCAGCCCAGGCGAGCAGGTGCCCTACACTGAACCGTTCGATGAACCGGGCACCTGGCGCATCGAAGAAGATGCCGATGTCTCCGGCCAGATTCAAAACGGTGTCTATGATCTGCTCGTCAAAACGGCCGATCTTTTTATCTGGACCACCGCCGGTGAAACGTTTGGCGATGGCATCTATGAAGTAGAAGCTACCCCCGTGGCTGGCCCCCTCGACAACGGCTATGGCATGCTTTTCCGCATTGATGACGAAAACGACAACTTTTATCTCTTTCAGATTAGCTCCGACGGCTTTGTCTGGATCGGTCGGGTGCAAGATGGGGGACGGGCTGAGCGCCAGGCCATCATCGGCAACTGGTGGTTTGAATCCGACGCCGTGCGCCAGGGTCTCAACGTCACCAACCGGCTCAAAGTCCGAGCTGAAGGAGCCAACATGATATTTTATGTCAATGACCGCGAAGTCGGCCGTGTGACCGATGACACCTTCCAGCGCGGCGACATTGGTCTGATGGTTGAAACCTTTGGCGTCGGTGGCGTCCGCGTCCATTTCGACAACTTTAGCGTAAGCCCACTTGAAAATTAACGTGGTATAATGGCGTTAAGTGAAACACAACAAAGGACCCATTTCAAGCAACCTGTTTCCCAATCCTATCGTCTGTCATCCAGGGTCCATTGTCATTTTTAAAGGAGACTGAACCTATGAGCCAAGATTCTTTCACCGCCTTACCCCCACAACTACTTGAACAAAAAAATGGTAAAAAACAAAAATTAGGCAAACAGATTGTGCTGAGCGCAGCCGACATTTTGCGTGACTACAGCCTGGCCGTGCAAAGCCGCGAAGCCAGCCTTATTGGTCGCCGCGAAGTGCTGAGCGGCAAGGCTAAATTTGGTATCTTTGGCGACGGCAAAGAAGTCGCCCAAATTGCTATGGCCAAAGCCTTCCACAAAGGGGATTGGCGTTCCGGCTATTATCGGGACCAGACCTTTATGTTTGCCATCGGCGCCTCCAACATCCAGCAGTTCTTTGCCCAGCTTTATGCCCACGCCGATGTGCAGCATGACCCCAATTCGGCCGGCCGCCAGATGAACGCCCATTTTGCCACCCGCAGCCTCAACCCCGACGGCTCCTGGAAAGACCTTACCCAACAATATAATTCAGCCCCCGATCAATCTCCTACCGGGGCCCAAATGCCTAAACTGGTGGGGCTGGGCTACGCCTCACGTCTCTACCGTGAACTGGACGAGCTAAAGCAGTTGACCCAATTCTCCAGCAATGGCAATGAGGTCGCCTTTGCCACCATCGGCAACGCGACCTGTGCCGAGGGGGTTTTCTGGGAAGCGGTTAACGCCATTGGCGTCTTGCAAGCGCCCGTCGTCATCTCCATTTGGGATGATGGTTACGGTATTTCTGTAGCCAACGAACATCAGATTACCAAAGAGAGTCTGTCAGAGATGCTGTCCGGCTTCCAGCGCGATGCCGGTCAGCGCAACGGCTATGACATTTACACCGTAAACGGCTGGGACTATCCGGCGCTGGTAGAGACCTACATCAAAGCAGCCGAAACAGCCCGCCAAAACCATATTCCGGCCATTCTCCATGTGACTGAAATGACCCAACCCCAGGGCCATTCCACCTCCGGCAGCCATGAGCGCTACAAATCCGACGAACGGCTCCAGTGGGAAGTGGATTTTGACTGCCTGACTAAAATGCGCGAATGGATTATTGAGCAGCGCATTGCCAGCGAAGGAGAATTGGACCAGATTGAGCGCAATGCCCGCAAACTGGCCGAAAATTTCCGTACCAAGGCCTGGAAGGCGTTTACTTTCCCCATCTACCAGGAGCGGCAGCAGGTGGCCGACCTGATCAAGGAAATGGAAACGGAATCGGCCCAAGCCGATAAACTGGCCACCCTGCGCCAAAAAATGTTGGGGCGCAAAACCCCTTTCCGGCGCGACATTATGGCCACCATTCATAAAGTGCTGCTGCTCACCCGCCATGAAGCGCTGCCGGCTAAAGCGGATCTGATTGCCTGGAAGGAAACGGAAGATATCCATAATGCGGAGCGGTATAGCTCACATCTCTACAGCGAAACGGCCGAATCCGCCCTCAACGTACCCGCAGTCAAACCGGTCTACGCAGCCGATTCGCCCCGCCTGCCCGGCAACCAGATTCTGACCGCCTGTTTCGACGCCATGCTGGCCCGCGATCCTCGCGTCAGCTTCTTTGGCGAGGATGTGGGTAAGCTGGGCGGCGTCAACCAATCCTTGGCCGGGATGCAAAAAAAGTATGGGCAACTCCGTGTCTCTGACACCGGCATCCGGGAAGCCACCATTTTAGGGCAAGCCATCGGCATGGCCCTGCGCGGTCTGCGTCCCGTAGCCGAGATTCAATATCTGGACTATGTGCTATATGCGTTACAAATCATGTCCGATGACCTGGCCACTATCCATTGGCGCACCAAGGGGGGGCAGAAAGCACCGGTCATCGTACGCACGCGCGGCCACCGGCTGGAAGGTGTCTGGCACGCCGGCTCGCCCATGGCCGGGATTATTCACCTGCTGCGCGGTATGCACGTCCTGGTTCCACGCAATATGACGCAGGCAGCCGGTTTTTACAACACGCTGCTCAAGTCAGACGAGCCGGGCCTGATCGTGGAGGTGCTGAACGGCTACCGGCTGCGGGAACAACTGCCGGACAATATTGCCGAAATGACCGTGCCTCTAGGCGTGCCCGAAATTTTGCGTGAGGGGGAAGATATCACGATTGTGACCTACGGGGCCTGCTGCCGCGTCGCCCTGGACGCGGCCGAGATGCTGGCCGAGGTCAATGTGGATACGGAAGTAATCGATGTACAGACACTGCTGCCTTTTGACGTCAACGGCCGTATCCTGCACTCTTTACAAAAAACCAGCCGCATCCTCTTCCTCGACGAAGATGTGCCCGGCGGCACGACAGCCTACATGATGCAAGAAGTCATCGAAAATCAGGGCGGCTTCCACTGGCTGGATTGTGAGCCGGTCACATTGGCCGCCAAACCCCACCGCCCCGCCTACGGCTCCGACGGCATCTACTTCTCTAAACCCAACGCCGAAAACGTATTTGATGCGGTTTACGATATGATGAATGAGTTGGATCCGGCGGGCTATCCGCTGTTTTACAAATGAAACACGTAGTGCGTATTGCGTAGTGCGTAGCAAACTCTCTACGCACTACGCAATACGCACTATCTTCTATTTCCCACAGAACTGAGAGGAAGATCCATGGCAACAAAAATCACACTGCCCGAAATGGGTGAAGGCGTCATCGAAGGCACCATCGGCCGCTGGTTGAAGCAGGAAGGCGACAAAGTCGACCAGTATGAGCCGCTGCTAGAAATTGAAACAGACAAAGTCACTACCGAAGCCACGGCCGAAACAGCCGGCACGCTGCTAAAAATTTTGGTAGCGGAAGGGGAAACGGTGGAGGTAGGCACAGTGCTGGCCTATATCGGCGAGCCGGGTGAAGCAGTCAATGGCGAAACTGAAGCGACCGCCGCTCCCCCAGCCAAGCCCGATCCGGAACCGGTCGCGGCCCCCCAACCTCGGCAGAAGTCGAGCAACGGCGCCCCGGCGCGCAGCAAACCGTATACGGGACGCATCAGCCCGGTAGTGGCCCGCATTGCCGGAGAGCATGACGTTGATTTAAATCAGGTTCCGGGCACAGGGCGCGACGGCCGTATCACCAAAAAGGATATTCTGGCCTATGTAGAGCAACGTGGCGAACAACGTGGCGAACAGCGAGAACGCCAACCCGAACCAACGGCTGTGCCCCAACCGGAACCGACCTCGGCTCCGCGCCCCACACCGGCCCCCGTCTCTGCCCCCCGACCGGCCACGGCCGTTCCCGGCGAAATTATGCAGTTGACCAAGATGCGCCAGGCCATTGCCGACCAT
>JAWOIM010000453.1:0-4924 GCA_046484685.1 Chloroflexota bacterium
AGCCCCTTGTTGATGGTGGCCTTAATCCTGCCGTTCAGCTCCCTGATGTCCTCCTCACCCATCTGCCGGTCAGTCAGGAGGATGAGCGGCGTGAGCCTGGCCTGCTCCCGTAACGCCCGTTCTCTCTATACGCCAGATAGCGCCGCCCTTATAGGCGCTTTTACCTGTCTGCCCTACGCTATTTGGCGCTATCGCCAGAGATCCCCTTTGTGCTATGGTGATAATTAGAAGAAAGTGGATTTACGACGATGGCGCACCAGATGTGTGCCTCAATTAAAGGAGGTGTGAAATGCGACCTTTTCTGCAATTTCGTCCACTGGCGATCACGTTTTTTGTGGCCTTGTTGGTGAGCTACGTCCTATGTATTGTCGCTGGCTGGCTGTTCGGCTGGACAATGGTTCAAGCCTGGGCGCCATTGCTGCCCGGCTTTACCTGGCCGTTGACGGCCGGCGGTTTCCTCATCGGCCTGCTCTGGTTGGTTGGCTATAGCCTCTACGGGGCGGCCCTGATCGTCTTCCCCTACAACTACCTGATCCGGGGTCAGATCGCCTGAGGGGTGGAGCGCGGCGCTTTAAGCCAACATAGTTTCCTACCAGCGCCGTGTGCCCCAACACCCTGCTGACAACCACCACCCGCATCCTGTTTTCGGGTGACCTCGGCCGTTACGATGACGCCATTATGAAACCGCCGCCTGCCGGACCCGCGCAACGTTGTTTTGTTTGTGGGCTTCCAGGAGGTCGTGATGTTTCGCAAATTTTCCATTTTCTCGGACACAATGGCTTTGATGATTGTCTTGTGGCTCTGCTCATTGCCGTTAATTGCCCTGGTTATTCTGCGCTTGTTTGGCCGAACAGCAGCCTTTACGGTGGCATTACTGCTTTTGCCCATCTTGCTGCTTTTTTGCTGGGGTATCTGCGGCCGGCAGATGGTGAACAATCGCCGTTAAGTTACCCTTGCGCCATTTGCCCGAATAAGCCATACGCCAAACGGCTTATAGGCCAGGAGGCATTTGACGCTATTTGGGGAGAGCGGGCTATGTTATGCTGGCCATATCACTTTGCCCTGCCGGCCTTCCACCGACGCGGCATAACAAAAAAGGAGTAGATCTCATGGTAAAAGACCCCGTTTGTGGTATGACAGTTGACCCCCAATCGGCCGCGGCCAAACGCGAGCATATGGGGCAGACCTTTTATTTTTGCTCGGCTCATTGCGCCGATGCTTTTGACGCCAACCCGCACCTGTACGCTTACCGGGAAGAACCGGCTGAAAAAACGGCCGTCAACTCGGCCGTTACGTCGGCCACCACCGGCTATAACCCGCACCTGCCCTTGAACCGCATTGATTTGCCGGTTATCGGGCTGAACAATGGAGATAGCGCCGGCCTGGCCGAAACGCTGCAGAGCATTCCCGGCGTGGTGGAGGCGCAGGCCAATAGCCGTAGCGCTATCGCCCGCGTCAGTTACGATCCGGCACAGGTAGCGTTGCCCCAACTGGTGGAAGCGGTGACGGTTGCCGGCTACCAGGTGGGTGGCGCCGATTTGCGCGTTCACATTGAGGGCATTCACTGCGCCAGTTGTGTGATGCGTATCGAAGCGGCATTACAGGAAACGCCGGGCGTCGTTGCCGCCAGCGTCAATCATGAATACCCTGATTGCCCTGGGTACCGGGGCTGCCTGGCTTTACTCGACAGTGGTTGTTCTATGGCCGCATATTTTTCCCGAAGGCACGCCGGCCATGCCCTTTTACGACGTAACTACGGTCGTCATTGCCCTGGTCATGTTAGGGCAGGCCATCGAGGCCCGCACCAAAGGACAGAGCAGCCAGGCCATTCGCAAGCTGCTGGATTTGCAGGCGCAAACGGCCACCGTCATCCGCGACGGTCGTGAAATCGAGATTCCTATTGAGGAAGTGGAAGTGGGCGATGTGGTGCTGGTACGGCCAGGCGAGAAGATTCCGGTGGATGGGGTGATCGTTGAAGGACAGTCGGCCATTGACGAAGCCATGATTACCGGCGAAAGCCTGCCGGTGGACAAAAAGCGAGATGACGAAGTGATTGGGGCGACAGTGAACACCACCGGCAGCTTCAAATTTCGGGCCACGAAGGTGGGCAAGGATACCGCCCTGGCCCAGATCGTCAAGTTGGTCCAGGATGCCATGGGCACCAAGCCACCCATCGCCCGCCTCGTAGACCAGGTATCTTATTACTTTGTCCCCACAGTGATGATTATTGCCGTACTCAGTTTTATGGTCTGGTTTACCTTTGGTCCTACCCCGGCCATTGCTTTTGCCATTATTACGGCCGTAACCGTGCTAATCATTGCCTGTCCCTGCGCCATCGGCATGGCCGTGCCCCTGTCCCTGGTGGGCGGCGTGGGCAAAGCGGCCGAACACGGCGTCCTCATCCGCAGCGGTGAAGCGTTGCAAACGGCCTCAGAACTGAAAATCATCGTCCTGGACAAGACCGGCACGATCACCAAGGGGAAACCGGAGTTGACCGACACAGTTGCCAGTGAACAATGGACAGTGAACAGTGAACTGATTACTGAATACTCCCCTACTGATTACTTGCTCTGGCTGGCGGCCAGCGCCGACCGGCCCTCAGAGCATCCCCTGGCGCAGGCTATTGTGCAAGGGGCGCGACAACGGGACATTGAACCGGCCGAGCCGGAGGCGTTTAATGCTATTCCCGGCCATGGCGTGGAGGCGACGGTGGCCCAGCGGCGGGTGTTGGTGGGCAATTATCGCCTGATGCAGCGCGAGCAGGTAGTAGTGAGTGCCCTGGAGGAAACGGTATCCCGGCTGCAGGGAGAAGGTAAGACGGCCATGTATGTGGCCGTAGACGGCCGTGCCGCCGGTGTCGTAGCCGTGGCCGATACCGTTAAGGAAGATTCGGCGGAAGTCATCCGGGTTTTGCAGGAAATGGGCTTAGAAGTCATTATGCTCACCGGCGACAATGAGCGCACGGCCCAGGCTATCGCCCGCCAGGTCAATGTGCAGCGTGTGCTGGCCGAGGTGCTGCCGGAAGAAAAGGCCCACCAGGTACACCTGTTGAAGGCTGAGGGTAAAAAAGTGGGCATGGTCGGTGACGGCATCAACGACGCCCCGGCCCTGGTGGAAGCCGACGTTGGCTTCGCCATCGGCACCGGCACCGACGTGGCCATCGAAGCGGCCGATATTACGCTGGTCGGCGGCAGCTTGAAAAGTGTAGCCTACGCCATTGAGGTTTCCAAGGCGACCATGCGCAACGCCAGGGAGAACCTGTTTGGGGCTTTTATTTACAACGTCCTGGGCATTCCCGTAGCCGCCGGCATCCTTTATCCCTTCCTGGGACTTTTACTCTCACCCCTCATGGCTGCGGCAGCCATGGCTATATCCAGTATCACCGTAGTGAGCAACGCCAACCGGCTGCGCTCTTTCACGGCCAAGAGTTTTAAGACTGCGTAACGCAAGATGGTATCTTGCGCCGCAAATTAACAATTTGGTCGCAAATTAACAATTTGCGCTACAAGGAGATAATGAGATGACAACCGCACAAATAATCGTCAACCTGGTGGGATTGGCTCTCATCGCCTGGATCGTTTGGTACTTCTGGCTTTACCGCAAAGAAGGTGTAGCTGTAGCCGAAGTGGGTAGTTTCCAGCAGGTCAATATCACCGTCAAGGGCGGTTACGATCCTGACGTGATCGTGGTCAAGAAAGGCAAACCCGTCCGGCTCAATTTCAACCGGCAGGAATCGGCCCTGTGCAGCGAAATGGTCCTCTTTGACAAGATAAATAAGCCTGGCCTGAGTGAAATCGTAGGCTCGGCCACGCTGCCCGAAGGCCAGACAGTTACTATCGAGTTCACGCCGCAGGAAGCGGGCGAGATCCCCTTCCAATGCCAGATGGGCATGTTGCGCGGCAAAGTGGTGGTGCAATAGCCTATTCACTATTGGGTCACTAACGTTATAAATTGGAGATCAAAATGAAACTTCGACCTTACTCAGCCACGGTTCTGGCTTTCGGCGGCGTCATCCTGATGGGGATTGGCATCTACTTTGTTTTTCTGCGTCCGCCCTTATTGCCTGAAGACCCGCGCTACATGGGAACGACCATCTCCGAACTGCAGGCAGCCGCGCCGGGGTTATTGATCTGGTTGCGCCGAGTATGCTGCCCAAACGCCCCCTTTCTTTCCTCGCCGGCCGACTCCATTTTAGCGTCGTGCGCGGTAATACGGCCATCTATAGCGCCCAGGCCACGCAGAACCTGGCCCTGCTGAAAACGGTACGTGGCTGGCGCATTTCTGGCGGCGATACGCCGCAACTTGAGGACGTGACGGGCGTGTGGCCGCCGCGATAAGCCTGTTGGCAGTCTGAATCAGGCCGTTTGGCGCATAGACATACCCGCTCTATGACGCTGTACCACGCCCGTTTTCTTTGTTACGCTTTTCGTATGACCGGTGCCCGTGCCGGCCTGGCCATAATAAACTGAACGGCTGGATTAAACCAGCCGCTTACTTTGGAGGATTTTCAATGTTAACCAATCAACGTCATCGTATGGCTTTACTTCTGGGGTTGACGGCCCTGTTGCTTGCCCTGGCCGCCTGTCGTGGCAACCAACCGGCAACAGACACAGAGACGGACAGCGAGTTGCCCGCAGCGCCGGCGCAAACAGCCGCCGTAGAAGAGGCGCAGACGGCTGCGCTGGTGGCTTTGACGGCGTCCCTTGACCGCCAAAACGGCAGATAGTGCGTAACACCGTTCCTGTTAATCCGGGTGAAGTAATTGATTGTGAGGAAAAGCATTATTCAAAAAGGAGCAATAGATTATGGCCATTAAGAAAATTCGCGTGGCCGTGAACGGCTACGGCATCATCGGCAAACGGGTGGCCGACGCCGTGAGAGTACAACCCGACATGGAATTGGTAGGCGTGGCCGATGTAGTCAG
>JAWOIM010000454.1:0-10997 GCA_046484685.1 Chloroflexota bacterium
TTTTGCTCTTGCTATGTATACATTCGATGCAGCGGCCGTTTTGTTACAAAACAGGTGAGCAATTACCGCAAAGACGCAAAGTTTACCTGATTTTTCTTCGGGGCCTTCAGGGATTCAGAGAAGGGAGTGGAGCATATTGCGTATTGCGTATTGCGTAGACTAGAAAGGATTACGCAATAGGCAATACGCAATACGGCTAGTACCTGGAATTTATGATTTTGCAGGTTCGTAGTAACGGCTACTTCGGCTGCGCTCAGCACATGTTTAGCCGTCTGACCGCTGAAGCGGTTACTACAAACCACCCCCCAAATTGAGAAAGTTGTGGTACTAAACCCCGCGAATTCCCAAAGAGCCAAGATATGGGTGTGGGCTACTCTACCAATACCGGATCAGTCAGCCAACTGGGGATAAGCTGCACCCAACTGTTGCCAATTTGTAAGGGGAATGCATTGCCGGCCGGATCGGTAAAAGACAAGATGTCGCTGCGCCCATCACGGTGCCAAACGACATTATAGGCCTGGCCATCACGCAGCACCAGACCGCTGCCGCTGCCCCAAATCTGAATTTGCACCGACAGGTGGCTGCAAACACCGTCGCGAATTTCCTCGCAGATGCTGGCATCTTGTACGTGGAGGGGACTAATAATGATAACGTTGGCCGCATTGACCTGTTCCAGCGTATTGCCGTCCAGGTGGGGTTCGCCGTCGCTCCAGCGATAGTAACGGCCGTCTTCATCATCATACTGCCATTCGACCAGTGTCCAGTTGTAATCAATCTGACCCCGGCTGCCCGGCTGCCCCCCTTCTGGCGGGATACTGGTAAAAGCGAGGGTGGTCCCCGTCTCCGGCCGGCGATTTTGCCCTCTGGCTTCCATCGATTCCCACAACTGCTCCGGCCGGGCGTAAAAAGTATGCTCATACGGTTTATCCGTTTCACCGGTGCGGTAATAGCCGGGTTCATTGGTGCGCAAAATGCGACCGCTAAAGTCGGAAGCGTTGAGCCGCTGATTGACGCCTGTGCTGGCCCCGGAATAGGCCAGGGCGGCATCATACATGGCCGGCAGTTCCACATCAATCAGACGGGCGCTGCGAATGGGACCCATTCGGGGCGGCGTCTGGCTGTAGATAATAGCCGTGAAGCGGGTAATGCCCCCTTCTGTTGTGTGTTCGTAGACAAAGTCCGACTGGTTCAGCCCGGACTGAGGCCGCGTGTAGCTGGCCGGTGAGTTGGACAGCTTAACGGCGATGGGGCGCCGGTTGAGCCACTCCGGATCCTCGACCAGTTCGCCGGTGAAGGGGCTGCGGTCATCGCCGAAATCTGCGGGCGTGAAGAGGCTGACGCCTTCTGGTTCCGGTTCGGTGGTGGGGGTAGCGGTGGCCGGGTCTGGATCGGAGTCGACCACGGAAGGTGGCGGCAGCGGCGTGGCCGTGGCGGTTGGATCGGGCAGCGGTTCGGTGACCGGCGGCGGCTCGGCCTGGGGAACGGCCGTTGGCGGCCGATCGGCCGCGCCACCACAGGCAATGAGTAGGGCTAAAAGTGTCAAGGAACAGATAAGCAAGAAGAGCTTTTTCATAGTTTCTCCGCGGTTCATTGTGAATATTATTCAGGTGTAATGGTGATGGTTTGCAGGATGAGGTGGTCCGCAGCGGCCGTCTCTGCCTCATCCAGCAGCGGCAGTCGTTCACCGCTGAAGGGATTATACCAGCCTATCAGTAGGTGATAAACGCCGTTGGGGGCATGAGAAGCCACCGGAATGGCGTACTCATCGACAATAAGTTCTCCTACGCGCCAGGTGTTGGTCGGACGGCCATTATTCACCGGCTCATTATCTTGCTGCCCCCATAAAAAATTCTCTGTTTCCGCATTGTAGGTGTCGCCCAACAGCTGCGTAAACACTTTGTAGCGTTCTGTCATCGGGCTGTTTGTTTGCCAATAGAGCGTCAGGCGTAAAGAGTCCCCCGGCTGCGTTCTGTCAGTCGCCAGGTGATACCCGAGCAGGTGCAGGCGGCTGCTGTCGTCGGGCCGGCCAAACTGCCGGCTCAATGGCTGCTCAATGCCTACGTCGGCAGCGGTAAGCGGGCTGCCCCAGCGCTGGCGTACCGTTACCTGGCCAAAATGGGCCACATCTCCCAGCGCGTTAAAAACGTAAAATTCATAGCGGCCAGAAGGTGCCTCAGGGGGTACGGTCAGGTCAATCTGCTGGCGCAGCAGGCCGCCGGCCGGTCGCCGCCAACGGGCATCAATAGGGGTATAAGCCCAGGCCCAGGCCCGGCCGTTGGCGTCAATTAGCCCAATTTCGGCTTCAGAGGCTGTGACCCGGCCGTCTGCCTGCCAATAGAGAAAGAGGTGGATGGTGTCGCCGCTGCGATAATCCTGGCTGGCCTGCTCATAACCCACCAGGCTAAAGCCCGGCTCCAGCCGCAAGGAAGCGTCGCGGGGCGGACTGGCCCAGGGCTGCAATTGTTGGGCCAGGGCCGATCGCTCCGGCGTGCGGGCATAAAAGGTCAACTGCTTGTCATTAAAGGTATAGCTGGTCACAGAGTGAGAGCGGTCGGCCAGCCAGTGGGGCAGATGGCCATGGGGATCGCCCACGGCTGCGTAAGGGGTGGTCACCAGCCATAAGCCATCATGGGCTTGCCAGATAGGGGTGAGGTAGGAAGCGGCCGTTTCTGGCGTAAGTTGCCATAAATGGGGCACGCCATGCCAGAAGTCAGGGTAATGGAAGGCAAAAATCGGCCAGTCCCGATCGGTATACAGCATCACCCCATCTCCTTCATGGACATAATCAGCCAGCGTCAAACCCAGCGAGGTGTAATCATCCAGCAGCATACGGCCGGGATGATAGTCACGCAGCCCAATCCATGAAGCCCAGGCTACCACACCAATGAGCAGGGGCAGCAGCGGCTTGAAGCGGGGCCGCAGACTGCCCACCCTCATCAGGCCCCAGGCCAGCAGCACGGCAAAATAGGGGGTAAAGATGACCAGGTAGCGGGGCGAAAAGGGGGGCGCATAACCGCCGGCGCGGGGCATGGTAATGTAAAAGACAACGCCGATGGGCAGGAGCAGGCCGGCCAACAGCAGGGTGACATCGCGTCTGACCCGCCACTGCTGCCGCGCCAGCCAGAACAGCGACGCCAGGCCCGCACTAAAAATTAGCAGCACGGGCAGCGTATAGGCGGCGTATTGGTCCACATTGAGGGGCAGGCCCACCACCAGAACGGTCCAATAAATTTTGAGCAAATCAAGCGGACTAATCGGCGTGGCCGAGGCGCTGTCCAGAAAGCCCTGCCGGGCGTAGAGCAGCCAGGGGATGAGGGGAGCCAGCACGGCTGCCTGGGCTGCACCCCATTTGTATAGGGCAGAAAACGGCCGTTTGCTGCGCCGCCACACCCACAACCAGGCTATATTGGCCGCCACCGGAATAGGAAAAAAGAGGTAGAGGGTAAAGAGGCCGCCGCTCATCGACAGCACGTAGAGCAAATAATCACGCCATTGGCTATGGCCAGATCTATCCTCCCGATTCCATAAGCGCAGGGCGGCCCAGGCGCCCAACGCGGCCAGCAGCGTGGCCAGGGCATACATCCGAATTTCTTGGGACCAGGCGATATGAAAGCGGGCGATAGTCAGGAAGGCGGCCGCCAGCAGGCCTACATAGCGGTTGGCTACCGTGCGCCCTAACTGGTAGGTGAGGGCAATGGTTATGATACCCAGCAGCGCAGAGAAAAAACGCAGCGCAAATTCGCCGTCACCGCTGCCCCAGTGCCAGATATGCAGCAGCCAAAAATAAAGCGGGGGATGCACATCATGGCCCACCTGCCGGGCAATATCGAGCAGCGATTGGCGGGCTACCCAGACCGACCAGCCTTCGTCCCACCAAACGCTTTTGTTGCCCAGCCGGTGGATTCGCAGCGCGGCAGCGAGCAGCAGCAAGCTGACCATTAGCCCAACGGGGGTTGTCAGGCGTGAAAAGGTCTGTTTAATTTGTTGCCATAACAATGCCATAAGTGGTGATTAAACAGGGCGGGAAAATAAACGTCAATTTTTCTCATGTTACCTGCCCAAAAACAAGTTCCACCTAATTTTTAATCCACAACGAGACGGCTCACCCCGTATTTGTCACCAAGCCTGACCAGGGTTCCAACGTCATCCGGTATGTTTGGCCGCTTCGGGGACAAGTAACCACAATCATTTGTGCCGCATCACTGGCGTTAAGGCCCACTAAAATTGCTTCCTGCTCGTCATAACGAACGTAGGCCAGCGTGCCGGCCAGTTTGTCGGCGTGCAGCGTTTGTCGCGCCCCGCGCCAGAGAACGGGATGCTCACGACGTAGTTGAATCAGCCAGCGATAGAAGGCCAATAAATCCTGGTCTTGATCTTCGCTCCACAACATGGGCTGCCGGCACTCCTCCATACCGTGACTGTTATGGTCGGTAATGCCCCGCTCCTGGGTCACGCCCACTTCGGTACCGTTGTAGACAATGGGTGCGCCCGCCAGCGTAAACTGGCAGAGAGCGGCCAGCTTTAGCTTGCGCCGGTCATTGCCCACCAGCCAGAGAAAGCGGTTCATATCATGGTTGTCCAAAAAGCTGGGCCGGCTAAAGCTGTCGGGAAAAAAATCTTCGTGCAGGTCTAAAAAGGTGGCAAAGGCGGCCACATCCATGGTGCCAAAGGCAAAGGTGCGGCGAATAGCCTGGGCCAGCAAAAAGTCGAGACAGCCGTCAAAGCGGCCTTCGTAGCTGAGTTGGGTCATGGGTGTCTCTACCGCTTCCCCAAAAATCCAGACATCGGGCCGGACAGATTTGGCCACGGCCCGTAGTTCGGTCCAGAAGTCGTGGGTCGGTCCCAGTACATAGTCCAGGCGCAGACCGTCGAAGCCAATTTCACCCAGCCAATAGCGCACGCTGTTGAGCAGGTAGGCCCGCACATCGGGATGCTGTACGTTGACTTCGGGTAAATCTTTGACGCCAAAGAAGGTGGCGTAGGCGTGGGGCCAATTTTCCCACTTGTACCAATGATAGTAAGCGCTGTGGCGGTCGGCCAGGGCGGCCTGGAAGGTTTCGTGAGTGCTGCCCCAATGGTTGGCTACAAAGTCGAGGATGAGGCGAATACCGCGAGTGTGGGCGGCGGCAACCAGTTCCTTGAGGTCATCGAGCGTGCCCAGGCGGGGGTTGACGCTAAAATAGTCACTGGCATGGTAGCCATGATGGGTATGGTCGGGGAAGAAGGGGTTGAGCCAGATGGCGTTGAAGCCGAGGTCGGCCACATAGTCGAGCTTGTCGATGATGCCGCGCAGGCTGCCACCGTAGATCTCGCTGAGATGTTGGGTACTCTGCCAGGAACGGCCGTTGCCCGGATAAAAGCGGTCGGGGAAAATCTGGTAGACAATCGCTTCTCGCGCCCAGTCGGGCTGAGCCGGATCGCCCACAAAGTAGGAAAAGGTGGCCCCGTCATCGGCCAGGATAGGATCGCTGCCGTCGGCCGGGTAGGCCACAATCTGGTAGCGCACCAGCGTGCCGTCGGGTTGGGGCGGCAGGGCCACGCGCCAGATCTGGTAGTAGGACCAGTTGAGCAAGTCCCATTGGGTATCGTGTTGGTGGAGGGGATAAACGGCCGTTTCCGGCTCCGACACCACACATTCCACCCGCGCCACGGGCTGGTCCAACTCTACGGTCACCAACAGTAGGGGCGATTGGCCAGGGCGCGGCGCACGTGGCTCCAGCCGGTGCTGGTGCTGCACGCCTATCTTCTCTTCTCGCGCTGTCTCCAGACGTTGTTCCGTGGTGGCCAGTGTACCAAAGATAAACTCTTGCATTGATAACCCAGTAAAAAGTGGAAAGTGGAAAGTAAAAAGTGGAAAGTGGAAGGTAAAAAGCACTTCTCACTTCTTACTTTTTACTTCTTACTTTTTACCCCTTTACCGCTCCCTGCGTCAGACCACCCACAATATAATCTTGCAGCAGCAGGTAGATGATAATAATGGGAACGGCCGCCATCAGGGCACCGGCCGTAAACGGCCCCCAATTTTGGGCAAACTGGCCGCTCTGGAAGATGAACAGCCCCACCATCACTGTATATTGTTCTGTACTGGTGAGCAGCACGCGGGCCAGGATAAAGTCAGAGTAGGTACCAACAAAAGTGAGAATACCGACGACGACGAGAATCGGCCGTATTAAGGGAAACAGCAGCAGCCAAAACGTCTGCCAATGGGTCGCCCCATCCACCATCGCCGACTCATCAATATCTTTCGGAATTGAGTCAAAAAAGCCCTTCATCAGCCAGATATTGATGCCCATGGCCCCACCCATATAGACCAGAATCAGGCCGGCATGGGTATTCAATCCCAGCCAGGGAATATAATTGCCAATCTGCTGGATAATGGCAAACAGGGCAATCATGGCCAACATACCGGGAAAAACCTGTATCAGCAAAATCGTCTTGAGCATATTCTGGCGGCCCATGAAGCGAAAGCGAGAAAAAGCATAGGCACTGATTGTCGTAATAAAGAGGGACAACAGCGTCGAAATTGACGACACTTTGATTGAGTTCCACAGCCAGGTCGGGTAGGGAAAAATCTCGCTGTTCCACAAATTAATGTAATGGTTAAAGCCGGCATTATTGGGAATCAACTGCTGCCGACCCAGAGAACTGGCGGGGTCAACTGAAGCGGAGAAGGTCCAGACCACCGGAAACAGGGCAAATATGACCAGCACCAAAGCAATAATAAAGCGAATAACCTTGCCCATCTGATGCTGGCGCGTCCGAGAGGTCCGTAATTGTTCAATAAAGCTAATACTAGACATTTTCTGAAGCCTCCTCCCACATCTGTGTATAGCGGAATTGGAATAGGGTTACGACGGCCACAATGACAAAGATTACAATTGTGATAGCCGAAGCCAGACCGTAATCAGCCCCGCGCCCCCCGGCAAAAGCCAATTGGTAGACATACGTCACCAAAATGTCCGTATGCCCCACCGGTGTGGCCGCACCGGCAATAGGGGGACCACCGGCATTAAACAAGAAAATCACGTTAAAGTTGTTGAAATTAAAGGAAAAGGAGGCGACCAGCAGCGGGCCGACGGCAATCAACAGCAGTGGCAGCGTCAGCCGCCAAAACTGCTGCCAGCCGCTGGCCCCATCTACTTCGGCTGCCGAATAAATATCGCGGGGAATGGCTTGCAGCGCTCCACTGCATACCAGGAAAAAGTACGGATAACCCAGCCACAAGTTGATCAGCAAAATACCAATCTTGGCCCAGGTGGGATCGGTAAACCATTGTGGAGCCGAGCCAAAAACATCGGTTAGCCCGCGGCTAATCACGCCCAGTTGAGGGTTAAGCATTCCCTTCCACACCAAAATAGTAATCAAACTGGGAATAGTGTAAGGAATAATCAAGAACGAGCGCAAAACCTTGGACATGGGCAGTTCATTGACCAGCAAGGCCACAAACAGGCCCAGGAAAAAGGTGGTAAAGACGCTCAGGAAAGCAAAAGCAAAGTTCCAGGTAATGACGCGCACCAACGGGCCGCGAATAGCCGGGCTGGTAAAAAAGCGGGTGAAGTTCTCGCCGCCAATGATCACCTGATAACCGGGTCGCAGCCGCTGTCCCTCCGGGCCGGTAAAGGTGCCCTCAATGGGTACATACTCCACGCCGGTTGAGCGATCCAGCATGACGTCCCGTGCTTCATCGTAGACGTACCGCTGCTGCATGGGCGCAGCCGCATCAATCGAGCGCACCCGAATAATATCCGGCTCTTCACCAAACTGAATGCGCGTCAGGTCGTTTATACGGGCCAACAACTGGCCCCGCTGCAAGCGCCGGTAGCCCTCAATTGTGGTAGGAATGCCATCCTCATCGAAGGGACCAACGCCCATTTCGCCCGCTGCGGGGGATACAAGGGGTTCGCCGGGAATGACTAATTGATCGGCCGCTTCTTCGCGCTGCAACCAGAGCGCATATTGGCCATCGGCACTCACAAAAGCGGTATAGCTGTAGGAGGGGCCGCCTTCAGGTAAAAAGAGCGCTTTTTCAAGCTGATCGATGGCCTGCTGCCGGGTCAAAATATGCCCATCCCCAAAATTGGTAAAGGCGATGAAGACCGTATAGGCAATGGGGAAAATGGACATGAGCAGCATAACGGACAGGCCCAGGGCCAGCCAGCGCATCGGATACAGTCCATCTTTCAGGAAGACAACGTTAACAAAAACTAGAATGATGGCAATAATACTGGCCAATGGATACAGTCCGTCGGCAAACGTGCTGTAAAACAACCAGATACCAATGGCATCAACCACCAAGAGGGCCAAGAGTCGCAGCATTATGCCGGGTGCGGTTGCGGTTTGGTTCGACATATCACCCATGTTCTGCCTCCTTTTGGGATAGGACACGACTACCGTTGCCTTTCTGTGCCTACTTCGGCTACGCTCCCCACAAGGCTGCGTTAGCTTTTTACAGTAGACTCAAGCTCGTCCTACCGTTGGTACTAAGAAAGCCGGAAGCGATTGGTAACAAACGCTCCCGGCTTTTTAATTACAGGTATTTAGCCCAGAAACCGGGTTTCTGCAGCAGCTAAAACAACTCAACCTTACTCAAGCAGGTCACGGATTTGCTGGCCGGCATCTTCCATGGCTTCTTCGGGGTCAAGCTGCTGTTGGATAACGAGCTGTACCCCGGCGTCCCAGGCACCCCAAACGGCCGACATTTCCGGAATGGCGGGCATAGGCATACCACCCTCACCGGCGGCGCTAAAACCGGCCAGGTCGGGGTCATCGGTCGCTTCAAAGACAGGCAGCCAGGCAGATGGACGCGGGTCGGCATCATAAAGGGCTTGCATGGTGGCATCGGTAGCCACAAACTCGGTCAGGAAAGCCTCGGCCAACGCAATATTATCGCTCAGGGCATTCACAACAAAGCCCTGCACACCAAGGAAGGGGACACCACGGCCATCCGTCCCTTCGGGGAAGGCGCTGATGGCGTAGGGGACACCCGATTCACGGATGCGCGGCAGTGCCCAGGGGCCGGCCATGATGAAGGGGGTCTCGCCATTCTCAAAGAGAACGTGAGCGGTATCCCAGTCGGTGCTTTGGGACATCAGCCCTTCTTCAACCAGGCGGTCAATGAAGCTGATGGCTTCGATCATGCCGTCACTGTCTACACCTACGTCAGTGGGATCGTAGTTACCTTCGGCGTCACGGCCAAAAATGTAGCCACCAAAAGCGGTCTGAATGGGGAAAGCGTCGTAGGTAGTACCGGAGAGAATAAAGCCATCGCTAACGCTGCCATCTTCGGTCAGGGCCACAGCAATCTCATATACTTCTTCCCAGGTGGCCGGCTCGTCGGGAACCAGGTCGGTGTTGCGGAAGAAAGCCAGGTTTTCGGTGGCGTAGGGCATGCCGTATTGTTCACCATCATAGAAGAAGGCGGCAACCGCTTCTTCACGGAAGGAGGATTCTTTGGCACCCAGGTCGACGGCGGCCAGCAGACCGCTCTCGATTAGCTCACCAATCTGGTCGTGGGGGATGATAATGATGTCGGGGCCTTCACCGGCAGGGGCGGCAATGCGGAACTGATCACGGATATCGGCGACCTGCTCCACAATCAAAGCAACTTCATACTCAGCCTCGAATTCACGGGCCAACTGGGTGAGGACGGGGGCGCGGGTGTCATCGACCCAAATGGTGAGAGAAACGGTTGGTGCAGGAGCTTCTTCTTCTTCCATCTCCTCTTCTTCCATTTCTTCTTCCATCGGCACTTCGGTTGGCTCAACCATCGGCTCTTCGGTTGGCTCAACCATTGGCTCTGTAGTCGGTTCTTCAACCACAGGGGCGGCCGGTTCTGGCGCGGTGGTGTCACCACCACAGGCGACCAGGACAAAGGCCCCTATGATCAGGGTGACGAGTAATAGATACAATCGTTGGTTTTTCATTTTTGTTCTTCTCCTCATATTTAAAGGTTTAGGATATTAGATAAGACGTCAGGAATGGGTATTCCTGATGGGTAATGGCGTTATTTCTGACCGTTGCTATTTTAAGGCGTGTCATCACCTCCTTAAACTTATCTCCTAATTATATAAGATTTAAGCAAGGAAAGCTCTGTAGAACGACTACTTTATTCTTGCAAAAAGTCACGCAGACGTTCGTTTAGAATGTCGAGTCCCTCAATCAGGTTGCGACGCAGCACCTCGTTGATACCATTCAAGCGGATCTGGTTGTATTCGTTGTGGGCGACTGAGGTGATTTTTAGTAATTCTTGACCGGCCGGGGTCAAGAAGAGGCGCAGCGTACGGCCGTCTGTTTCATGGGGTTCACGTATGACCAGGCCATCTTTTTCCAGCCCCTTAACGACGCGGGTAGCATTGCTTTTGTCACAAAACATGCCGTCGCTCAACTGGCTAATAGACAGGCCAGGCTCTTGGTTAATATGGTAGAGAGCATAATAGCGAGAAATGGTAAGATTGTACCGGGCAAACAACTGCCGATCCCCAAAATCCAGCAGCAGAAAGGCTTCTTTTAAGAGGCTGTAGAGCTTTTCTTTTTCATCGTTCATAATAGCCTGATGTTCCTGTTGTGATTGATAAACAATTATCGTTGACTTCGCAACAGTTGACAACTCAACTTTATCATGAAAGCATTTGTTAGTCAACGATTAATTTTGTGGGAGACCTGACAGGTTTGGTGCAATTGATTGCCAACCTGTCAGGTCTGTAGCCCACGATTTCTTGTCATACTCGTATTATGCACAGGGCGGTAATTTGGTGTAAGATCAGGCTATGATTAAAGAATGGAAAAAATTAACCAGTGAAACAGCCGCAGATTTTTATATTTTCCAGGCACGTCGCAATACAAGTGAGTCACCGTGCACGGGCAAGGTCCATGAGGTGGTTGTATTGGAGTCGCCTGATTGGGTGAATGTGGTGGCGGTAACACCGGACAGACAGGTGGTGTTGATTCGCCAGTTCCGCCACGGGCGCGAAGAATTTACGCTGGAGATTCCGGGGGGG
>JAWOIM010000511.1:0-3386 GCA_046484685.1 Chloroflexota bacterium
GGTTGGGAGCAATGCAGCCCAGCAGCCCGGTACGGCCGCGGGCCATAGAGCGGGCGATGGCGTTGGGCCGGTAGTCGAGGTCGGCGATGGCCTGGCGCACCCGTTCTGTCGTTTCCGGCGTGACGTAGTCGGTGCCGTTGATGACGCGAGAAACGGTTTGATGGGAGACGCCGGCGCGGGCGGCGACGTCGCGGATGGTTGTGTGGGAACGAGTCATAGTAGTAGAAAGTAAGTAGTAGAAAGTAAGTAGAAAGCCATGTTACCGGTCACGTGACCGGTAACATGGCTAAATCATAAAGAAAACGGCCGTTTTTGTCAAGGGGAAAACAGCGGAGGAATTTTTTAGCGCAGAGAAGGCGAAGGAGTCGTCTAAAAGATACTTGGGGGCGCGGACAGGAGAGCAGCCCATCAGGACTGAAATGCAGCCACAGCCAAACGGGAAGGTATTCTTGGACAGTTACGGGGAATAATGGTAACTACTAACGCTCAGCGGAGAAACCGGTTTTTTAGCACATACTCATCAGTGGCACACCAGAGAAAAACCCGGTTTCTGGCTTAGTAGTTACGAATAATGAGTGTAAATCAGTCTTACATTTCACGCATCACGTTTCACGCATCACGCATCACGTTTCACGTTTCACGTTTTCCGTTTCACGTTTTACGCTGCCCCGGATGGCCTTCGGGGTAAAACTGGTAGCCCCCTTCCGGCCGGCCGCGCCAGGTGAGCAGATATTGGGGATCGGCCGTATTCGGCTCAATAGCTTGGCGTAGGCGGGTGACCAACTGGTAGAGGCTGTCGTCGCGAATGGCGCCCTGCTCGTCGGGCCAGACGTGATAGATGAGATCGGATTTGGTATGGCGCTGATACGGCCGTTTCACCAAAAAAGTGAGCAGTTGCGTTTCCTGGGGCCGCAAATCGGTCAGAGGTACATGGCCCTGGTACAACTGGCCGCTGGTCGGCTCCAGCCAGATTCGGCCGCGGGGAGTGGCCACAACAGTGGCCACGACAGTGGCCACAAAGCGGGCAAAGAGAGGGCTAAAGAGACGATATCCACCGGACTCACGCTGCAAGATCCGCTTTTGGGCCAGCCGGGCCAGGACCGCCTCATACCGTTTCTGCCAGGCGGGTGGCAGCGTGACTGGATCGATGGCCATCAGGGGTTGATCTTCCTCGCCCAGGTCACAGAGGGCCAACTGTTCCTCCTGATTAAGCCCCTGCCAGACTCCTTGCAGCCGGTATTGGATGCTGCCCTGTTCTAACAAAAAATCGGCCCAGCGGTCGGGCTGCTGCTGCTGCAAGCGGGTCAGCCAACAGTAACAGGCCGCCTTGAGCAGCGCCGGATAGCCGCCGGTTAGCTGCAAGAGATGGTAGACGGTCACATCATCCGGTTGTTGTCCGGCCAGCGCCGTTTCCTGCCTGATCATCTGGCGGGCGTCCAGTTCGTTCATCGCTCCTACCCAACAGACGTGAATATCCAGCAGTTTATACAACTCACCCAGTGCCGTGGGGTCGGGCAGATAGGCCGCCTCCTGATCCATGCCCACAATGTAACATAAATGATCCTTAAAGCTGTCGCGCAGCCCCCGCAGCGTATTGGTCATGGCCGGTGTAGCCACCCGGCAAAAATCGTCAAAGCCATCCAGGACCAGGACGACTCGCGTTTGCTCCTGCTGGCAGTGGCGCAGCAGGTGACGCAGGGCGCTTTGGGTGACAAAGGGGTCGGTAACGGCCAGATTCGTTTCGTACAGCGTCACCACTGTCTCGTGCAGCGGTGGGTCTATCTGGTGGGCCATCTCATAGAAGGCACGCAAGATGACCCGGTAAAAAGTGGCCAGGCCGGGGTCGGGCAAATTGTTGAGGTCTACCGGAATAATCAAACAGGCTGAGGCAGGCAGATGGTGGGCCTGGCCCAGGGCCAGGCCCACCACCTCCGGACGATGGCAAAAGAAGCCCAGCAGGTTGGACTTGCCCGCGCCCGGCAGCCCCACCACGGCCCCACTAACGCCGGCCTGCACCCATTGAGCCAATACGGCCGTTTCCTCTTGTCGAAATGTTATCTGGTATTGAGACCAGTCCCGGTTAGTGATCATTTCTTCCTTGTGGCGAGTTGCGAGTTGCGGGTAATGTCACTGGCCACTCGCAACTTGCTGCCCCTACCTCTCAGCCGATTATCAGCCAATTATCAGCCCATTGTCAGGACAACGCAAACGGCCCCAATTATCCTATAGCCAGACCGGTAAACGGTGAACCGATAACCGATTACCGACAACCGTTGAGCATCCCTAGGGCGGATTGGCTGGTAGGTCAATCCGGGCGCCAAACTCAACGAGTCCATCTACCGCAAAGGAGGTGACTCGGGATGCTCGCTAAGAGTAAGAAAAAGATCGCCTATTGGGTGTTTGCCGCCGCTGCCGTTGTCATGCTGCTGGGCGCACCCACCGTGACGCCGTCAGCTTTTGCTGATTGTGGTAACTCTAGTTCAGGCAATTGTGGTGGTTAACCGGTAAAGGGGCAGGCCTGCTGTGTGCCAGCGCAGGTCTGCACCCTTCTTCCCCGAATTACAGTTGCTGTTGCCGCTCATGAAATTCTGCCATCAGTTTTTTGGCCCAATTGTTGTCAGGAAATTTAGCCAGCAAAAGCAGTGCCGCTGTAAATTGTTTGTCCGCTTTCCTTTTTTTCCCTTTAGCAGCCAACACTTTGCCTAATGATCCCAGGCTGTTGCCCAAAGATAAATCATCATTTTGCGCTCGCCAAAGGGGGATAGCCTGGCGTAAATAGGCTTCTGCTTTGGTCCAGTGTTGCTGTTCATAAAGCACATTGCCCAGGTTGTTGGCTACTGTTGCCCGCATAAACAGATCGGGAGAATTTTGCAAGTAGGGCGTATTGGCCTGATGAAAAGCGTGGGTCGCTTCAGCCCAGGCCGCTTGCTGATAGTAGGCTACCCCAATGTCACACAGGGTGCGGATTTTGTCTAACTCATGGGGCGATTCAACAACAAGCTGATAGGCTTCAGTCAGGCAGGTATGCGCTTCCTCTATAGCTCCCTGGCTTGTATAAACGATAGCCAGGTCCGACAACACACGTGCCAGGCGAACGGTACGAGGATCTTGCCGCCACAAGGCTACCGATTCGGTCAGGTATTGTACGGCCGTATCCCACTCTCCCTGGTGGTGGGCAATATTGCCCAGGCAGTGCAAGAGCGGCTGGACGAGGAGGGCGCCACGGGGCGTGCGGGTCGTGGCCCGCGCAGTGCCCGCGCTGCCGAGGGCTGGATGTCAGCGCGAGCAGTTCGCTCAGCATCGACGACAGCGAGTTGGAAGAGACACCGTTGCCACCGCTGCCGGACAACGCCGAGGCGCTGATCGCCCGGGGGCTCGAGCACATC
>JAWOIM010000574.1:0-4308 GCA_046484685.1 Chloroflexota bacterium
ATAGAACGCAGATGAACACAGATTGGCTAACGCGAACAGATTACGCTGATTTTTTCGTTTTTTATCCGCGAAAATCCGTCTAATCTGCGAAATCCGCGTTCTATTGACAAGGTAAGTGAATGCTTACTCCGTGTATACAAAAAAACAATCATTACCTAACACTTATGAACAATAATTACGCAACAGTAGAAGGCACAACCCGCTACAGCCAACGACACCCATCATTGACCTACCGGCCATTGGGCAGAACCGCTCTCTTAGTCAGCGAAGTGGGATTTGGCGGCTACCGGATCGACACGGCCGTTCCCAGCCACCGCGAGGCTCTCACCCTGGCCTTGCAATCCGGCATCAACCTGATTGACACCAGCAGCAACTACAGCGACGGCAGTAGTGAACAGTTAGTGGGTGAGGTGTTGGCTCAGTTGATGGCCGAGGGCACGCTCAGCCGGGACGAAATCGTCATTGTCTCCAAGGCGGGCTACATCCAGGGGCAAAATTATGAAATGGCCCAGGCCCGCAAAGAAGCCGGGAGCCCCTTTCCCAACGTGGTCAAATATGCCGAAGGGCTGGATCACTGCATTCACCCTGATTTTTTGGCCGATCAGTTAACACGTAGTCTGGCCCGGCTCAACCTGGACTGTATCGACGTCTACCTGTTGCATAACCCGGAGTATTACCTGAGTTGGGCCAGAAAAGCCAAACTAGAGATGGCCTATGCCCGCAATGTCTATTACCAGCGGCTGGCGCTGGCTTTTGACCATTTAGAGCAAGAGGTGGCCAACGGCCGTATCGGCAGCTACGGTATCAGCTCCAACACCTTTCCCCAGGGGGCCGATCGATACACAACCACCAACCTGCACCGTGCCTGGCACACGGCCGTGGGCGTCACCCCCAACCCCCACTTCACCACCATCCAGTTTCCCATGAACTTACTGGAAACAGGCGGTGCTACCGAAGCCAACCAGCCCGATGGCCAGACGGTGCTGCAACTGGCGCAGGAACTAAATCTGGGCGTCCTGATCAACCGGCCGCTCAACGCCATCCAGCAGCAGCCGGGCGGGCCGGAAACAATGCGCCGGCTGTCCAGTGTGGCCCCGCCCACCTACCCCACCAGCATGGAGGAAGTGTCAACCGCGGTTGACACTTTGCTGAAAATGGAGGAGGCATTCCAACAAATCCATCTGCCTCAACTGGTCAAACCCTTAAATCTATCGGCCGAAACCGAAGCCGCCCTGACGCAAATGGTGGCTATCGGCCAGATGCTGCAGGGCCAATGGCCCGGCTTTGGCTCTTACCAGAACTGGAACGACCTGCGCGGCCGTTATCTGATTCCCCGCGCTCAATGGGCACTCCAATTCCTGGCAGAGCAGCCAAATTTGCCCGCTGAGGCCGCCGCCTGGCTGGATCGGTATGTGGATGAGGTTAACCTGACATTGACCACTGTGACCGCATTTTACCAGCAGATGGGGGCAACCTTATCTGAGCACCTGCAGCAAACGGCCGTTGCCGCCGCTGCCGATTGGCAGACCGACCGCCTGAGCCAGACGGCCGTTCGTGCCTTGCGGGCCACCGGCGGCATCACCACCGTCCTGGTCGGAATGCGTCACCCCCATTACGTCCAGGACATCCTGGCCGACCTCCACAACCCCGTTGAGCAGCAGCCACACACGGCTGCCTGGAATACAATGCGTAGTGCATAACGCGGCGCAGCCACAACTAAAAACGCTTACCACAGAGGGCACAGAAGCTTGTCACCTCGACAAACTCGGCGCAAGCTCTGAGCAACGCCGAAGGAACACGGAGTTTTTTCTCTTTTGCTCTGTGCCCTTCGTGTTCTCTGTGGTGTAAAAAATTAACCCACGCCCAATAGTGCGTAGTACGCAGCTCTCCACCCCTATTCCCCATTAACAAACCGTTTACAAACCTATAGCAACCCCTTAACACAAAATTCAATCTTCGTTAACTAGATACAGGTATGCTCCTGACTGTGCCTAGATGTGGCACATTAGTCCATCTTATTCAATCTCTTAGGAGGAGACTTGATGTTAAAGAAGATTTCGTTACTTATTGTTTTAATGTCCTTGCCTTTGCTGCTGCTCGCCTGTGGTGCCGGCGGCACGGCCGAACCCCAAACCATCACCGAAGTCGTGCAAATGGAAGTGACCCGCGTGGTGACAGAAGCAGAGACCCAAACCGAAACAGTTGTAGAGACCGTTGTCGAAAGAGAAACGGTCGAAATCGTGGGTCTGCCCCCGGTTGATCCTCTGAGCGTGTCAGGCAACATCGTCATGGCCGGCAGCTCCACCGTCTTCCCGCTGTCCGAACGGATGGCCGAGCGCTTCCAGCAGGAAGGCTACAGCGGCAACATTACGGCCGATTCCATTGGTTCCGGTGCAGGTTACGAGCGCTTCTGCGTGGCCGGTGAATCCGACATCGCCAACGCCAGCCGCCCCATTCGTGACAGTGAAGTCGAATCCTGCCGCGCCATCGGCCGCGAGCCGATTGAGTTCCGCGTCGGCACCGACGCTCTGGCCGTCACCGTCAGCACTGCCAACGACTTTGTAGAGGATGTCACCATGGAAGAGCTGGCACTTCTCCTGGGCAGCGAAGCCTCCAACTGGTCTGATGTCCGCCCCGAATGGCCCGACGAACCCATCCTGCGCTTTATCCCCGGCACCGACTCTGGCACGTTCGACTACTTTGTGGAAGAGGTCTTCGACAGCAATGAAGAACCCCACCTCTCCGCCAGCAACTTGCAGCTTTCTGAGGATGACAACGTGCTGGTGCAAGGTGTTCAGGGCAGCCCCTTTGCCATCGGCTACTTTGGCTACGCCTACTACGAAGAAAATCGGAGCACGCTCCGTATTCTGAACATCAACGGCGTGGAGCCAACCGACCAATCAGTTGAAGATGGTACCTATCCGCTGGCCCGTCCCCTCTTTATCTACAGCGATGCTACCGTTATGGCCGAAAAGCCGCAGGTGGCCGAATTCATCAACTACTACCTGACCTACGTCATGGAAGAAGTGGAAGCGGTTGGCTACTTCCCGGCCAGTGAAGGGGCCTGGAATCAGGCAAAACAGAACTGGCTGGATGCTATGAACAATTAAGCCTCTTTGGAAATTCAGGAAATTGATAAGACGTGATACGTGAAACGTGGTCTCTTTCTAATGAAAGAAAGACCTCACGCTTCACGTTTCACGTTTTAGGGGAGAAGACAGATGGCAACACAAACGCCGGTTTCACCGTTATTTACCACAAAAACGATCTCGGCCGACGATTTGCGTAAACGCCCCCGCATTGGTGAAAGCATGATTAAAGCCTTTCTCTTTGCCTGTGGCATTCTTTCTATCTTTACCACGGTAGGTATTGTCTACATTCTGCTGGCAGAATCGGTCGCTTTTTTCAACCGTACCCAATGGGAAAACACCAATAAACCGATTGCCGCTGATGTAATGCCCAGCGATCGCGTTTTTGATGTGGGGCCAGCGGGCGGGGCGCTGCTTGAAGGGGACGTATTGCGCCTCAATGATGAAATTATCCGTGTCGAGGCGGTTGAGGGCCTGACCGTTATGGTTGAGCGTGGCTACCGGGATACAGATGCCGCCGCTCACACTGCCGGACTGATCCTTTTACGAGCCAATGATGTAGACCTGATCAAAACCGTTACCAGCACCAGATGGATTCCCCAGTTGGGTCACTTCGGACTGTGGCCGTTGGTGTTGGCCACCGTCATGACCAGCGTTATTGCCATGATTATTGCCCTGCCCATTGGCCTGGCCACGGCCATCTATCTCAGTGAATATGCATCGGAGCGGGTGCGGGCGATTCTCAAGCCTGTTTTGGAAGTGTTGGCCGGTATTCCTACCGTCGTCTACGGCTACTTTGCCCTTATTTTTATGACGCCGCTGCTGCGTTCTATTTTCGGCGATAACACAGTCGAAATCTTCAACACGATGTCGGCCGGCATTGTGGTGGGCATCTTGATTATTCCTCTGGTCAGCTCCATGAGTGAGGACGCGCTCCACGCCGTGCCCCGCTCGCTGCGCGAAGCAGCCTTTGCCCTGGGCGCCACCAAACTGGAAACGTCGTTGAAGGTGGTCGTGCCGGGCGCACTGTCGGGCATTACGGCCGCTTTCGTAGTCTCCATTTCGCGGGCCATTGGCGAAACGATGATTGTGGCCATTGCCGCCGGCGCCGGCCCGAAAAACTTCGACCTGAGGTCAGATTCCCTGTTTGGCTATGTGCTTAATCCCTTTGTGTCCGCCGAAACCATGACCGGCCATATTGTGCGCATCAGCGGCGGCG
>JAWOIM010000556.1:0-3253 GCA_046484685.1 Chloroflexota bacterium
GCCACACCGCACCAGCAAATTGTATTACCTGGCGGCCACGCCGGCGCTGCAAACTGCCTACCAGTCCGCTTTCGGCGACCTGGTGCTGGAAATCGACGGCACTGAGCGCCGGGCCACGGCCTGGCCTGACTGGGCTGTGACAACGCGGGTGGATACGGCCGCTTACTGGCCCCAGGTCTGGCAGGCGGTGCAGTGCCACCGCTCCCAACTGGCCAATTACCGGGCACTGGCCGACCTGCCGCCCGTTTCTCACCAGGCACTGTGGGGCGAACAAACCTTTTACCGCGCTTTCAGCCTGGTCAACGGCGGTCGTGCCGTCGAGACCGACCTTTTTACCGGTTTTTGACCGAGGACGGAGGACAAAGAACGCTTGCCAGGCAGATCCCATCATTCGTCCTCCGTCCTCGGTCCCCACTCAAAAGGAAAAATAATGGACACCTATAAAGTTAATCCACAACTCTTTTATCTATTTCTCTGCAATCTGGCCATCGTCTTTATCGGCATGGGACTATTTCCCATTTTGCCGCTGTATGCGATGGCGTTTGGGGCCTCACCGGCCGTGGTCGGTCTCTTTATGGCCTCTACCTATGCCTCAATTTCTGGGGGGTCGCTCATAGCCACCCGACTGGCAGCCTACCTGGGCCGGAAACGGCTGTTTATTGCCACCGGCCTGTTGAGTCTGCCGGCCGTTTTTCTTCTGGGCCAGGCAACAGCGTTGTGGCAAATCGTCGTACTAACCAACGTGCTCTGGTTTGCCGGGGGCGTGGGTCAGGCCATGACCGCCGTATTCACCGGTCTGGCCGCTGCCAGCGACAGCCGGGGCAAATCGTTTAGCCTGCTGCACCTGTCGTCGCCGCTGGGGGCACTCTTGGGCGGCATCATGGTCAGCCAACTGGTGGGCTGGCAAGGGTATCCGCTGCTGTTTGTGGCCCTGGGGCTGGTCTGGTCTATCTGGCCGTTGGTCGGGTGGCTGGTTGAGGACCGGCCGGTTGTGACCAAAGTCGTCAAGTCTGAAGTAAAAACGGCCGTTCCCCTCGGCCGCTCCTTTTATCTGCTGCTCCTGGTGACGCTGCTGGCAGCGATCACGATCAATGTCTCCCGACTGGGCACCTCCTTGTCCATGCAGATACTCGACTTTTCGGCGGGTGCTGTGGCCAGTACAGTCGCCATTGCCGGCCTGGTGACTATGCCTATCACCTTTCTAATAGGTACGCTGTCAGACAGGTTAGGACGACGACGCTTTTTAACCATGAGCTATCTATTAGCCGCGGCCGGGGCACTGACGCTCATCCTGGCCAGCCAACTGTGGCACTTCTGGTTGGCGGCGACCTTCATTCTAATCGCCCGCTCGGTTAGCAGCAGCGTGGGCGCTGCCCTGGCCACCGACCTCCTGGCCCCGGAGGAGTTGGGGCGTGGCCTGGCCTGGCTCAGCACGGCCGGCTGGATTACAGGCGTGGTCGCTTTTGCCGGAGCAGGGCACGTCATCGAAACATGGGGAGCAACCACGCTCTATCTGATGGTGGCTGCATTAGCCCTGGTGGCTGCCCTGCAGCTACGCCGGATTCGTTACCGGACGGCAGAAGCAGCAGTCGTTTCTGAACAACCGATAGTGGCCTATCGCCCAATGCTGCCGGCAAATGGGTTCAGGCTGCGCCTGACAGGATTGTGGCGGCTTATACCGAAATAACTGCTGTGGGCTGCGGCCGGCCAGTCGCTAGCCATTAGCGTTACCACGCCAGACAACAGTGTCTTGTTTCACCTGCACGGTCAGGCGGACGGCGTGGACTACAAGCATCTGCTGGATGGTGAAATGAGCTGGCAGGGGATGCTGCCCATCTCACAGGCGTATGTATTGACGTTAGACGCGCTCGGTGAAGACAGCAGCAGCTATAGGCTAGATCTGCTGCTCATCACGGAGTCAGCGCCAGACAATGTGGGCGGACCGCTGCATCCTGTTGTCGATGGCGCAACCGGTATGAAGGTCGTCAGTTCACCGTCTTTGAGGTGCAGGACAGCGGGGCACAGGCGGTCCTACAAGCCGACTGTACACAATAAAGAGCCGCAACACAAAGTCTGCTCTTTTGACAAAGGACGATCTAAGGACGCTGCATTGGCGGTTGTAAGACGAACGTCCTTTATGCTATGGGCAACTTAAAAAACGCGCAAAGAGCGCAACAATCAATCAGTCACAAGGAGACATAAAAATGAGTACAGATAAAGTTGTTAACGGTGTCAATCTCACCAACCTGTTCGCCACACTCGATGTAGTCAAGGCCCAACCCCCCGCGGCCCAGTTTCAATTCCGGGCCACCAATGAATGGCTCTCCGGCACACACAGCCGGTCTACGATGGGCGGCTTCTTCGGGGCCGGCCAGGAGCATGAGCATAAAGCCACCTACGCCTACGATGCCGATCATCCCGCCGTTCTGGTGGGGCAAGACAACGGCCCAACCCCGGTGGAATTCCTGCTGCACGCCATCGCCGCCTGTCTGACGGCCGGCATCGGCAACATCGCTTCCGCTCGCGGCGTGACCCTGACCCGCGTGGCCTCTACCGTCGAAGGGGATATTGACCTGATGGGGCTGCTGGGCCTGGATGAATCGGTTCGCAACGGCTACCAGGGCATTCGCGTCAACTTTGAAATTGAAGGGGACGCCCCCGCCGAGAAGCTGCAAGACATTGTGCAACGTTCTATCGCTCGTTCGGCCGTTTATGATGTATTCACCAACGGCATACCGGTAACAGTGAACGTCGCGGCCTGAGTCGCTGCTCAGTATTCAGTAACCTATTCAAAAAGGTGCGACGTGCTTGGTTAATCGAGTGCGTCGCACTCAAACATTCAGAAGGATTGATAAATCATGAACCCCACACAAATTCAGTTAGTCCAGGAAAGTTTTGAACAGGTCAAACCGATTGTCAACGTTGCTGCCGACCTTTTTTACAACCGCCTATTTGAACTGGACCCTAACTTGCGGCCACTGTTCAAATCTGACTTGAGCCAGCAAAAGCATAACCTGATGACGACGTTGGCTTTTGCCGTAGCCGGACTGAACAAGCCGGAAAGAATCTTGCCGGCCGTGCGCCAGCTTGGGGCCAGACACGTAGGTTATGGCGTTCAGGAGCACCATTACCAGACGGTGGGCGCAGCCCTGTTATGGACGCTGGGCCAGGGATTAGGCGAGCAGTTTACGCCACAAGTCGAAGAAGCGTGGACGGCCGCTTACACCCTGTTAGCGCAAACCATGCAAGAAGG